>JAEZIV010000342.1 GCA_023436515.1 Bacillota bacterium | reverse complement strand
ACCTTATTCCAAGGGCGCCGTTATCCTTGGCAAGTCTGTCAAATTCTTCAGTATGGCCAAGTTTTACTATTTCGCTCACAAGCAGCGGCGAATGCCCATGGACCGCAATATTTACATATCCCTTTTCCAGTGCACCGACATTAACCTTTGAAGTACTTCTATTTGGAAGACCGAAAAGGCTATCCATGGCAATTGAGGAGCCCAGGACACTTGACCAGGCAAAGGCAACTCCGCTGCGGAGCATTTGCTTCATCAGATTTTTCCAATCACCATCATTACCGGTACTGGTTCTGTGAAGGCTTTCAAAAACTTCATGGTAGGGGCTTACAGGCAAAATATCAAGCTCAGTCCAGGTCTTAATTCTTTCTTTGGCAGCAAAGGCGTGAAGTGTTTTATGGGGGCCTGGAATTGTTCTGGAAAGGTCCTCCAGAAGAATGTCTGCAATTTCTCCTGCCAGCTCTTCAATACTTTTGTTCTCTGTATTAAGGCCAAAAGCCTTAGCTGTGGCAAGTATTTTTGTCCCACCCTCAATGGGTATATTAAGCTTACCTTCTGATGCAAATTTCAAAGCCAGCATGCTTTCTCTGCCTCTGGCGCCGTGGGCGGCTACTCCTGCTACAACGCTTCTTAAAAGGTTACGGGCAACAATAACGTCAGCATCAGCACCGCAAACACCTCTGGGACTCTTTTTTGTTATTTTACAGGGACCCATTGTACAGTTCTTACAGCAAACTCCCGCCAAGCCAAAACCGCATTGTGGCTTTTGAGCATCAAATCTGTCAAAGGCAGTTTCTAGGCCCAATTGCTCAAAATTCAATAAAAGCTCTCTTACCGCAGGATCGGGAGTCTGTTCAAGAACATCCTTCTTTGATGCGAAGGTCTTCCTATACTCTGCTACAGCTGTTGCGTAGTCATTGCAATAATTATTGTCATGCTTGTGTTCATGGCGTTCATGACCGAATTTGGTATGATGATACTTAACATCTCTTTTATTTAACCTGAACAAATAATCAAGCCCCTTTCATATGCATCAATTATTAGTAATCATATATATTTAGTATGAAATAAATTATAATAGCTTAAGAATAAATTGTCAATAATTATATATTAGTATTCTTATAATAATAGTATGGAATAAGTGCGACAGTTTTTATAATCACTAAAACATTAATGAAACATTACTGGCGACAGCATCTGACGATTTTTATACGAATTAGTACGAGCAGCAAGAAATATTCGAAATAAGGAGATAACCCAATTAATCCAAATCAGGCTTAAAGCAAAATATTGTAGTAATAAAAATAATTAAACAATATTACTAAAGTAAGAGTAGGTAAAAATACAAAACGAAGTATCCCTGAAGGACCCAAGCGGAATCGATAAGGAAGGCAATGAAATTGCGCTGATAGACCTTATCAGCAATGATTCCGAATCGGTTGTGGATGAAGTAGAACTTAAAATGCTAGCAAAACTAAGAGAGAAATAGTAAAAATGCATGGGATAACAAGGTCGTATGTATCATGAATTGAAAAGAAAGCAATTAAAAAATTGAGTAAGAATTTAAAACCTGAGGGCTGCCATTAAATGGCAGCTCCTTTAGTTAATACGCCACTCCAGCCTGTATACTAACAGTCTGTTTCATGGTAATAAAAGCCAGTTGTAAATAATTTAAGAATTTTGTTGTGGTTAGTTGCTTCACATATGTTTGTATGCTATAGTTCAAGTATATTCTAGTTATATTATTTGAGGTGCTGTTATGGGAAGGGAAAAAAAGTATGATGTAAGAAATGTGGACAATTTAAAGGAAATGCTAAATCAAAGCGCTCAGTTATTTGGTGAAAAAGCAGCTTTTTTTTTAAATAGCAAAGACAAAAAGGATGTAAAGAGTATAAGTTATTCAAGGTTCAAGTCTGAGGTAGATGCTTTAGGAACCGCTTTACTCAGCCTTGGTTTAAAGGATAAATGTATCGCAGTTATCGGTGAAAACAGGTATGAATGGTGTTTATCATACTTGGCAGTTGCCGGTGGGACAGGAGTAGTTGTTCCCATAGACAGGGAGCTTAATATCTCTGAAATAGAGAATATACTCCACAGGTGCGATGCCGATGCAATCATTTACTCCGGTAAATATAATGATAGTATTCAAAGGCTGGTTTCTTCGGTTACCTCAGTCAAATACTTCATTAATATGGATGCTGAGCAAGATAACGATTTCTATTTATCATTTAATTCCTTGAAGTCAAAGGGTGAGGAACTCATCGCAGAAGGGGAAATGGATTTTGTACAAGCTGAGCTGGAGCCTGATTCAATGGCTGCTTTGCTGTTTACCTCGGGAACCACCGGGTTGGCAAAAGGAGTAATGCTCAGTCATAGAAATATATGTTCAAACGTAGTATCAGTTCGTTCAACAGTTCTGGTAGACACTAATGACACGTCACTGTCAATATTACCTCTCCATCACACCTATGAGTGCACAATCGGCTTTCTGGCTTTTATCTATTCAGGTGCCACTATAGCCTTTAATGAAGGGCTGAAATATATTGCGAAAAATCTGACTGAGGTTCGACCAACAATACTTGTGGTTGTTCCACTTATTCTTGAGAACCTGTACAAAAAAATATGGACTCAGGCCGGTAAAAAGAGATTTGGCAAACTAAAACTAAGATTAGCACTGTTTATTACCACAATGCTAAACTATATTTTTCATGTTGATATTACGAAAAAGGTCTTCAAGCAGATACATGAAGTTTTGGGTGGTCAGCTCAGGCTTATCTTAACTGGAGCTGCTGCAATCGACCCAGTGGTTTCCAGAGGCTTTAGACGAATGGGTGTAAAAGTCCTTCAGGGCTATGGGCTTACTGAATGTGCTCCCCTTGTAACAGGTAACAGGGACATGGAGTTCAAGGATAATAGTGTAGGAAAACCATTGCCGGGAGTAGAGGTGAAAATCAATAACCCTGATTCAAATGGTATTGGAGAAATACTAGTAAAGGGTCAAAATGTTATGCTTGGTTACTATAGAGACTCTATAGAAACAGCAAAAAATATTGTACAAGGTTGGTTTCATACCGGGGACCTTGGTAAGGTTGATAAGTCGGGGTATGTATATATCACCGGCAGAAGTAAGAACATAATAATAACGAATAATGGTAAAAATGTATACCCTGAAGAACTTGAGGCCGCAATCAATAAAAGCCCCTGTGTTCAGGAATCTCTAGTATCCGGTGAACTGGATCATTCCACGGGAGAAACACATATTCATGCTCATATTCTGCCCGATCTGGAATACTTAAAAGATAAGTTCAAGGATGTTAACTTATCAAAGGATGAACTTACAAGAATTTTTGGAGATATTGTGAGGAATATTAATAAGGAATTGCCTCTGTACAGGAGAATAAGGAAGTTTTCTCTTCGTGAATGTGAATTTATAAAGACCACAACCAAAAAGATAAAAAGATTCAGCCCTGAAAATGTTAGTGGTTAATTAAATTGTAACTGGCAAATCCCATGGAAACTCAATTATTTATTAGTATTTGGCAGGTTTTTGTCTCAAACTGTCATGAAAAGCGGTTTTTGTTGTTTGTGGTATTTTAATTAAAGGCATAAAATAATAAGATGCATAAGTTTTACATACAGTTAATGTTGTTAAATACTTATGCAATTTTATTTTGAAGGCGTGATATAGTGTACTCAAAAAAGGATCTTTTACGTCTGTTCTTTCCGGCATTTATAGAGCAATTTTTATCAACAGCAATAGGTGTTGTTAACACAATGATGGTAAGCGGATTGGGAGCATACGCAGTATCAGCGGTTGGGATCGTTGATTCTATAAATTTTGTTGCCATGAATCTTTTTCTCTCGGTAGCAACAGGTGCTACTGTTGTAATTGCACAGCATCTGGGAGCAGGTAACCCTGAGAAGGCATCTAATACAGCAGCACAGTCAATTGTTTCTGTTTTTATACTCTCTGCCATAACAGGGCTTGGTCTTTTTCTGTTTGGACAGCAGATTATTGCTTTTATGTTCGGTGATGCAGAAGCAGCAGTTAAATCTGCTGCATGGACATATCTCATCTGCTCTGCTATATCATATCCTCTTTTAGGACTATTCAATGTTTTTACAGGGATTTTACGTGCAAACAACAACTTTATTGCATCAATGGTTTCAATAGTCATATCAAACATTGTCAATCTTATAGTGTGTGCTATATGTATATTTGGTTTGGATTTAGGGGTGCTGGGAGCAGGCATCGGTCTGATTTCAGCAAGGCTGACAGGTTCGGTCATTTTGTTTTTCATTTTGGGTAGAAGCCCCAAAATACATATTAAGAGTGCATCCTTTAAGGTTTCCTTCAACATTATGAAGCCTGTATTATATATAGGAGTGCCTGCCGGGCTGGACAGTCTGGTTTTTAACGGCGGTAAATTATTGGTGCAGGCAATTGTGGCTTCCTTAGGGACAGCCTCACTTGCAGCAAACAGTATTGCCGGCTCACTGAACTCCATAATAAACATTCCGGGAGGAGCCGTATCTATTGTAGCCGTGACAGTTATAGGCTATTATGCAGGTGCGGGCAATAAAGAAGAGTTAAGAAAAATTATCAACAAGCTGACTATGTATTCAATGCTTTTACTTGGCGGTGTATCCATAATATTTTTACCCTTTGCGGCAAGCTTTCTTAAGCTATATTCGCCTGCCGAGGATGTCCTCACGATGGCATTACACATTACTTACCTGACGCTTGCATGCATACCTATATTCTGGCCTGCAGCCTTCATAGTACCTGCATGTCTCAGAAGTACGGGGGATGTTGTTTATGTAACGACCGTATCAATAGTCAGCATGTGGATCGTAAGGGTTCTGGGAGGATATCTGCTGGTTCGTTATACAAGCCTTGGAATAATGGGAATATGGATCGCCTGGTGCTTTGACTGGGTTACAAGGGGAGTCCCCTTCTATCTTAGAGTGCTGAGTAGAAAATATGAAAGGTATTTGCCTTCAGCTGTTAAGCCCAAAGTGGCCAATGAAAAAGCAGAGATTTGTGAGAAGAAGAATGAACAGATTGAACCAAAATAAATAATAGAATAAAAAATAAAGAATTAAATGATTGATAATTTTTATACTATATGGTATACTAGCAGACGAAAAAATACACACGTATTCTTATGTCATTTGGCAGGTAAAGCCGCAGATGACTTTGTTAAAGTGTCAGGCAACTGATGGATTCGTAACAATAACGAAATGGGGAATACGGCGGTATTAACTTTAACGGAGGTGTTTTAATTATGGCAGTTATTTCAATGAAACAGTTATTGGAGGCAGGAGTTCACTTCGGTCACCAAACAAGAAGATGGAACCCAAAGATGGCAGAGTACATCTTCACAGAACGTAATGGTATTTATATTATCGATCTTCAAAAGACAGTAAAGAAGGTTGATGACGCTTACTTCTTTATAAGAGAAGTAGCAATGAACGGACAGGATGTTCTTTTTGTAGGAACTAAGAAGCAGGCTCAGGATTCTATTAAAGAAGAAGCTGAGAGAAGCGGACAGTTCTTTGTAAACAACAGATGGTTGGGTGGTATGCTCACCAATTTCAAGACTATTCGTAAGAGAATTGACAGATTGAACCAGTTAAACACAATGGAAGCAGATGGAACCTTCGAAGTACTTCCAAAGAAAGAAGTAATTAAGCTTAAGAAGGAAATGGAAGATCTCGAGAAGAACCTGGGCGGAATCAAGAACATGAAGAAGATTCCTGGAGCAATGTTTGTAGTTGATCCACGTAAGGAAAGAAATGCAATTCTTGAAGCCAAGAAGCTTGGTATTCCTGTTGTGGCTATAGTTGATACAAACTGTGATCCTGATGAGGTTGACTTCGTAATTCCCGGAAACGATGATGCTATAAGAGCTGTTAAGCTTATAGCTGCTAAAATAGCAGATGCTATAATTGAAGGTCGTCAGGGCGAACAGCTTTCACCTGAGGTTGCTGCTGAACCTGTTGAGGAAGTTGTAGAAGTTGAAGCTGCACAATAATATTTGTGAATTGCTGCATTACCAGATTGTAAAGCAATGCAATCTGGTAATGCAAGGATATAAAATTAATTGAATATTTACCACTAGGTTACGATTTTAATTATTTATGACACAGGTGATAAAGAACCTTTATCCCATGGATGACGTGGGATAATAATTCTACCTATGTCGGAAATGGAGATATAACGATGATTACTGCTGAAATGGTAAGGCAGCTCCGTGAAAGAACCGGAGCAGGAATGATGGACTGCAAAAAGGCACTGACTGAGACAAACGGTGATGCTGAAAAGGCGGTTGAGTATTTAAGAGAAAAGGGAATAGCTAAAGCTGCAAGTAAGGCAGGAAGAATAGCTGCTGAAGGCTTAGTTGAATCTTATATACATGGCGGCGGAAGAATTGGAGTTCTTGTTGAAGTAAATATTGAAACTGACTTTGCCGCAAAGAATGAAGACTTCAAGCAATTAGTTAAGGATATTGCAATGCAGATAGCTGCAAGCAAACCTGAATATGTTAGAAGAGAAGAGGTTCCTGCTGCTGATCTCGAAAGTGAAAAAGAAATTTTGAGAGCACAGGCAAGAAATGAAGGAAAGCCTGAAAAAATCATCGAAAAAATGGTTGAAGGCAGAATTGATAAATTTTATGGTGAAAAGTGCTTAATGGAGCAGGCCTTTATTAAGGATCCTGATAAAACTGTTGATCAGCTTATTAAGGAAAAAATTGCTCAAATAGGTGAAAACATAACTGTAAGAAGATTTGTTAGATTTGAAAGAGGCGAAGGAATAGCTAAGAAAGAAGAAAACTTTGCTGATGAGGTTATGAAGCAAATAGGTGGTTAATAATCAGGGGGCTGTTACAAAGCACAAGAAAAACTGTTTTGTGGCAGCCTCTATTTGCGAACATTTGAAAGTAACCTAATCTTTTAGTTTGAACATCGGGTGTACGCCAATAGAGAAGTACTGCAATGAATACATAGTTTAATAAAAACAAATATCTTGTGGAGGAAGCCATGTCAGAATTGAAATATAAGAGAATTATGCTAAAGATCAGTGGAGAAGCCTTATCAGGAGAAAAGGGAAACGGAATAGACACCGATACCGTAAACGAGATTTGTGACAGGATATTAGCTGTTCATAAAATGGGAGTTGAAATAGCGATAGTAGTCGGTGGAGGTAATTTCTGGAGGGGAAGAAGCGGAAAAGGCATGGACAGAACTACCGCAGACCATATGGGTATGCTTGCAACAGTCATAAACTCCCTTGGACTTCAGGATGCCCTTGAATCAAGAGGAATTCAGGTAAGAGTGCAGACTGCAATTGAAATGAGGCAGATAGCTGAGCCCTATGTAAGAAGAAAAGCTGTAAGACATCTGGAGAAGAAAAGAATAGTTATTTTTGCTTGTGGCATGGGAAATCCTTACTTTTCAACAGATACGGCTGCAGCACTGAGAGCAGCGGAAATTGATGCTGAAGCCATACTTATGGCTAAGAACGTTGATGGAATATACGACTCAGATCCTACAACCAACCCTGCTGCTGTGAAATACCATAAGCTCAGCTATCAGGAATATCTGAACAAGGGACTTTGTGCCATAGATTTGACAGCTGCCTCCTTCTGTAAGGACAATGGTATACCAACACTTGTTTTTGGACTAAACGATCCTGATAATATAATTAGGGTAGTAAATGGAGAAGAGATTGGAACTACTATATATTGAAATCCATGATAAATAATTGTATTATATATATGGAACTGAGTAATCTTTTCCATGTTCAATAAATTAATACCGATAATTAACAGTTATTGATAACAATTTTATTAGGAGGATCTTATGGATAAAGAGCTATATAAACCAATTGAAGACAAAATGAAGAAAACTATAAATGTTTTAAAGGATAATCTCGCAGGCATCAGGGCCGGCAGAGCAAATCCTCAAATACTTGACAAAATTACTATTGACTACTACGGTTCGCCTACTCCTATTCATCAGGTAGCTACTGTGTCAGTGCCTGAGGCAAGGGTTATACTGATACAGCCCTGGGAAGCAAAGCTCCTTAAGGATATAGAAAAAGAGATTCAGAAGTCAGATATAGGTATAAACCCGAATAATGACGGTAAAGTAATACGTCTTGTTTTCCCTGCGCTTACTGAGGAAAGACGTAAAGACCTGACAAAAACAGTAAAAAAAGATGGTGAGGAAGCAAAGGTTGCTATCAGATCCATAAGAAGAGATTCCATAGAAAGTATGAAGACAAAGAAGAAGAACAGTGAGATAACTGAGGACGACCTGAAGGATGCTGAAAAGGATATTCAGAATC
>JAEZIV010000258.1 GCA_023436515.1 Bacillota bacterium | reverse complement strand
CCTTTCTTATATCCTCAAAATCCCTGTAATCAATGGTACCAAGACTTAGATTAATTAAGTCTACATCGTTATCCGCGCACCAATATATAGCTTTAGACAAGTGGCTGGCCATTCCCTTCATTTCCTGGTCCAATATCTTTATACTGCTTAGCCTGAAATCCGGTAAATATTTTTTTATAATAGCCGCACATACCGAGCCATGTGAGATCATAAACGGATCGTAGCCCTCTCTGGGATTAATTTCATGGTCTGCAGTTATTTCTATATTATTTTCAAGCTCTCCGATTTTAAAATAGCCTTCATTAACTCCATCATCAATAACTGCTATGTGTAGTTGGCTTTTTAACTGCTCCGACAGCCTATGCATGTTATTTTTATCATTCATACAGCTTTAAGCTCACTTTCTGATGAATAGTTTTTGCAGTTGTTTCAGCGGTGTTTTTACCTGAGACAAAATCAGGTAATTCGGCATATATGATATCAGTGATTGACCTGTCTGTCAGCTTTCCGCTGTTAACTTTATTTACTAAAGAGGTAAAGGAATCTGCAATCTCTTGTGATAAAGGACCCGCAGTAAATTCATTAGAAGAAGTATCCACTAACCATGGTCTTGGTTTGGTTTTCGAAAAGAGCTCAACATATTTCTGATATGAGGCGCCAGATACTGGTATCATATTTGTATGTGTGGACTGTATATCCTTAGATAGTAAGTATTTGATAAAACTAAACGCTTCATTCTTTTTCTCACTGTTACTATTCATACCAATCATTAAGCCGGGTTTACCATTTATTTCTCCCTTTCCGTAGTAATCTGGAAGAGCAAACACCTCTATATTTTCATTCATCAGATGTTTGACAGTAACTTCCGAGGACCATAATTCAAACACACCAAATGCAGTACATGTATGAGTTCCAGCAGGTCGTGAATTGTAAACAACACATATATCATTTTGAAAAAGTCTACTTTCGCTGGACCCATATTTCTCAAGTAAACTCGTTGGACAGGCTGACATATAAAATTCTTTGTAGATTTCAAGTAGATTTATGAACTCTGTAGAATTGAACCTAGAACTTTTATTGTTATAATCTATAAACGATATACCTGAGTTCTCTATCATAGTTCCAAAAAATTCATCATTGATAATATTAAAGAAATATTTACCAATACCCTGATTTTTTTCTCTAAATTTTTTTACTATTTCCGCAAGTCCATTAAGATTCAAATTACTACTATCGATTGTAATCCCATTTTTTTCAAGAATAGTCTTTGTTGTAATTAGTACTGGAATACCATATTCTATTGGAATCAAATACCTTTTCCCGTTTTGTACTCCGCAATTGAGAATGTGTTTATTATAGTCTGAAATGCTAAAATTGTTCTCGTTTGAAATCATCGTGTCAAGTTCAGCGAAAACCCCGTTGTTCATAAGCATGCTCATAGAGGGCATATCTTTAGATGATATTACCATAACATCGGGCCCCTCACCTGCCATCAACTGAGTTGCCAATTCCTCTTCGCTAAAGACCATAGACTTAACCATTTCTAAATTTTTGTATGTATTGTTAAATTTTGTGATTACTTGGCTAATTGTTAAGTTTGGATACTCAACATATACACTTATTTTTTTCTTTTCATCCTGACTAAAAGTTTTAGAATAAGCAACCTCCCTCAAGTACTTATTTACATCATCGTTAATGCTCTTAGCTGTTTCCTCGGCTGAGCTGCCTCCATTCAGGAAGTATTTTATATTGTCTTCAAAAATCTTTTCAATATCGGTATCATACAAGGAGAGGCTGCTTATTTCCTTGTTTGTATCTTTTATATATTTCATATACCCTGAGTTACCCTGGGCTGCTTCCATTCGTTTATCAAAGGCTTTCAGGTTTACCGGAGCAGCCATGAAGGTGTTCTTGCTCTGGAGTTCCTCTGACAGCATAAGCTTAATTAGATTAAATGCAGCCTCCTTGTTTTTGCATACAGGATTTATTCCGACTGTAATTTCGGGTTTAGCTATAACATCCGCCTTGTCATAGACCGGCAGGCTAAACAGCTCAATTTTGTCTCCTGCCTGAGTCTTTTCAGGTACCTTTTCGGGCTTCATGGAATCATCTATTGTTGCTGTGACACACAGACCGCTATCAAGATTGTCCAAAGAGCTCTGGTCGTCCTTGACCTTGGTCTGAGGCAGCACAGAAGAGTAAATCTGTTTATATGTAGTTAATGCTTTTATAAAGACCGATTCATCCATGGAAGCTTTTTTATTTTCATAATCAATAAAGCTCCTCCCGCTGGTTCCGATAAACCTTGTGAAGGTATATTGATTATCAAACAGGTATTTATCGTTGTTATTTGCTTCAGAAAATTTCTTTGCCTCTCCTGCGAGCTTATCTATATCGGTCAGATTCTTGATTACTCCGCTTCCTCCGGTTTGAAGGCTTTTCTTAGTCGCTGCCAGAGCACTTACTGAATATCCCAGGGGCATAAAGTACCTTTTACCACCCACAATCCCAAGGTTAAGTACATTTTCATTGTAATCAGTTATTTTAAGCTCCTTATCCCCCAAAACCAACTCATTTAGATCAGTATATCCCTTGTTTACCAGAAGCTTGACGGTAAACTGCCTGAAGGGATCAATAATAACATCAGGGCCTTTTCCTGCTAACACATCACTTACCACACTGTTTTTATATTCACTGATATCAGAAAACTGCTTTTGCTCAATGGAAATATCCTTGTACTTCTCCTTAAAGGCAGCAATTGCCTCCTGAGTGGCAATATCAAAGGATAAAACATAAACCGTCAATGCTTCCTTTGAGTCTGGGCCATCTCCTCCGCAGGCGACTGTAGAAAGTATCAGTCCTAAAATAATAACTAGAGATACTAAGTTTTTGAATCTCATAATGATGTTTTCCTCTCAAGTTACTTAAATCCATGATATTCAGTATCAAGGCTTATCAATTATTCAGGCAATTTTTATTATATGAGGTGTTATAAAAACTAGGTTGAATAATGAGTTTAAAATAACTGGATGCTTAAACTTTATTCACAATTTGATTTGATATATTATTTTGTAGTTAGAAGATATGTAGCTGCGATAAATATGTAGTTAAAAATTCTCTTATAATTGTACTTACCTGTTCCCATAAATATTAACCTCACTAAGTTGTTCTGTTTTAAGTTATGTGGTTATACCCTTGGAATGTCTTTTGAAATACACTTAATTACATTTTATTATTTTTTTGCCATTTTGTAAATATTATGAAGCAGTACATATTATGAAGCAGTACATATTATGAAGCAGTACATCTCTACGGATAAAGTTTGCCAACATACTCACTACACATTACCTTTTTGTCGAACTAAGCCCAGAAAAATTGCACCCATAAAATAGAGACCTGTTATCAGCAGGTCTCCAATGTTTTGTTAGTTTAATTTTTATGAACTAATCTTTTCATCAGGAATTATAAGCTCCTGTTCTTCTTCAAGTTTTGGTGCTTGAAGGGTTTCATCAGTCTTTTTCAGGTTTTTAAAAGCAACCGACATCATCAATTTAATTCTGTTTAATTGATTAACCTCGCTGGCCCCGGGATCATAGTCAACAGCAACAATGTTTGATTCAGGGTACCTTCTTCTCAGTTCCTTAATCATGCCCTTGCCGGTAACGTGGTTTGGCAGACAGGCAAAGGGCTGCATGCATACTATGTTTCCTGCTCCGCTCTTAATCAGCTCTATCATTTCTGCTGTAAGGAACCAACCCTCTCCCGTCTGGTTTCCGATTGAAAGAATCTCAGAAGCACTTTCGGCCAGCTCATATATTGAATGAGGAGGGTCAAATCTTTTGCTTTTACGAAGATACTTTTTCATATGTCTTCTGTAAAACTCGATTGCCATGATGATTATATTGTTTATAACAAGCTTTTTAAAGGTACCGGACAGATGCTTGTATTTGAAGTTAGCGTCATAGGCACAGTACAGGAAGAAATCAATCAGATCAGGCATTACTGCCTCTGCCCCTTCCTTTTCCACAACATCAACTACATTGTTATTTGCATCAGGATGGAACTTAACCAGTATTTCACCTACAAGACCAACCTTCGGCTTTTCTATATCAACTAATTCAAGGGCATCGAAATCTCTGATAATTCCCTTTATATTGCGCTTATAGCTTCCCCTTCTGCCCTCATATAAATCCTCGACACATTTCTTTGACCATTTCCTGTATAGCTCATTTGCCGAACCTGGAACGGCTTCGTATGGTCGTACCCTGTACAGAACCCTCATAAGAAGGTCACCATATACCAAACCCTTAAAGGCACTATCCAATAGATCCAAAGAAATCTTGAAGCCCGGCTGCTTATCAAGTCCAAGAGCATTTAAGGATATTACAGGCACTTGGCTCATCCCAGCCTCAAGCAGTGCCTTCCTCAAGAAGCCGATGTAGTTTGTAGCACGGCAGCCTCCTCCTGTTTGAGTTATTAATACCGAGGTATTATTCAGATCATACTTCCCCGATTTAAGAGCATGTATTATCTGTCCAACAACAATTATTGACGGATAACACGCATCATTGTTAACATACCTCAAGCCATCCTCTACGGCTGCGTTGTCTACCTCACCCAGAACTTCGACCTTATAGCCGTTTCTTGTAAAGGCTGCCTCTACGAAATCAAAGTGTATAGGAGACATCTGGGGAGCCAGAATTGTATGCTGGGCTCTCATTTCATCTGTGAAAACAGCCTTCTTATGGGACTCATGCTTTTGATGAGGCTTCATTTCCTTTTTATCTCTATCCTCAATTGCTGCTACCAGGGATCTTATCCTGATTCTTGCTGCGCCAAGATTATTACCTTCATCTATTTTAAGAACTGTGTATATGTTATCATTTGAATGGAGAATTTCCTGCACCTGATCGGTGGTAACGGCATCCAGACCGCAGCCGAAGGAGTTTAACTGGATCATCTCAAGCTCAGGGTACTCATTCACAACAGTTGCAGCAGCATATAGTCTGGAGTGGTATTTCCACTGGTCAACTACCCTCAAGGGGCGTTCTATCTTACCCAGATGAGATATAGAGTCCTCAGTAAGCACAGCAAAGCCATGGGACGTAATTATTTGCGGAATGCCGTGATTTATTTCAGGATCAATATGATAAGGTCTTCCGGCAAGAACAATACCTCTTTTGTTATTCTCCTTGAGGTATCTCAGAGTTTCCTCTCCTTTTTGCCTGATATCCTGCTTAACTCTCTCATCCTCGGCATATGCCATTTCAACAGCATTATCTATCTCTGCCCTGGTAATGTTAAATTCCTTACCAAGCTCTTCAAACAACCTTAGCTTCATTCTTTCCTTATTGTCATAAGGAAGAAATGGATTAAGAAACTTAATGCTCTTAGCCGCTAAGATGTCCATGTTGTTTTTTATTACTTCAGGATATGAAGTAACAATCGGACAATTATAATGATTATCGGCACATTCATCTTCAACCATTTCATAGGGCAGGCAAGGATAGAAGATAAAGTTTACATTTTTATTGACCAAACTGGTTATATGCCCATGAACCAGCTTTGCAGGGTAGCATACTGACTCTGATGGCATGGTTTCAATACCCAGTTCGTATATTTTCTTTGAAGAACGGGGTGAAAGCTCAACCTTAAATTTCAACTGATCAAAGAACGTGAACCAGAACGGGTAATTCTCATACATGTTAAGAACCCGGGGTATTCCTACGGTGCCTCTGCTGTAATCTATTCCAACAGCCTGCCTGTAGCCAGTTACTCTTTTATACTTGTAATCATATAAATCGGGCACATCCTGAGTATAGCTTTCTATTCCCGCTCCTCGCTCACATCTGTTACCCGAAACAAATCTGCTTCCGTCACTGAATTCATTGATAGTAAGCAAGCAATTGTTGTTGCACAGCTTGCATCTCTGAAGCTCGGTATTATAATCAAAATCACCAATGCTGTCCCTAGAAATAAGCTCGGATGCCTTACCTGTATAACGCTCCCTGGCAATCAAAGCGGCACCAAAAGCGCCCATAAGCCCTGCAATATTCGGTCTTACGGCTTCTCTTTCAGATATGAGCTCAAAGCTTCTCAATACTGCATCGTTTAGGAAGGTTCCTCCCTGAACAATTATTTTTTCACCCATTTCCTTGGGATCACGTATCTTAATTACCTTAAGAAGAGCGTTCTTTATAACGGAATAGGATAATCCGGCTGATATGTCACCAACCTGGGCCCCTTCCTTTTGAGCCTGCTTTACACGGGAATTCATAAATACTGTACATCTTGAGCCCAAATCCACGGGCTTTTCAGCAAGCAGAGCCTGAGCTGCAAATTCCTCCACCGAAAAATTCAAGGATTTTGCAAAGGTCTCAATAAAGGAACCGCAGCCCGAGGAGCAGGCCTCATTTAGCATAATGCTGTCAATAATCCCATCCTTTATTTTCAGGCATTTCATATCCTGTCCACCGATATCGAGGATGAAATCCACTCCCGGCAGGAAATAGTCGGCAGCCCTGTAATGTGCGATAGTTTCAATTTCTCCGATATCGACCTTCAGGGCAGCTTTAATCAGACCCTCGCCATACCCTGTTACAGTAGAGTTTACAATCCTTGCTTCTTTTGGCAGCTGTGAATATATATCATTTAGGATCTTTATAGATGAATTTAATGGACTTCCTTCATTACTGCCATAATATGAATAAAGTAGTTCTCCCTTTGTGTCAATTAAAACAGCTTTAGTAGTTGTTGATCCGGCATCAATGCCTAGGAAGCAATCTCCTTTATAATCCCTCAATGGCTTTAAGGTCACAGAATTTTTAGCATGCCTTGCTCTGAACTCCTCCAGCTCTTCTTTGGAACTAAACAAGGGCTTCAGCCTTTCAACTTCATGTACTACAATAGTGTTGAGCTCAGGTAGCTTTTCCTTTAAGGATTTAAAAGTAATGACTTTCGTCTCTTTGGATGAAAGTGCTGCACCTATCGCTACAAAAAGCTGAGAATTTTCAGGAAATATAACCTGTTCCGGCTTTAAATTAAGAGTTATTTCAAACCTCTTTCTCAATTCTGACAGGAAATATAAGGGACCTCCTAAAAAGGCTATATTACCCTTAATGGGCTTTCCGCAGGCCAAACCACTTATAGTTTGGTTAACTACTGATTGAAATACCGAAGCAGCTATATCTTCTCTGGCAGCACCCTCATTCAACAGCGGCTGAATATCTGTTTTGGCAAAAACCCCGCATCTTGCAGCAATGGGGTAAATCATTCTGCTGTTCTTAGCATATTCATTCAGACCTGTTGCATCTGTCTGAAGCAGAGAAGCCATTTGGTCAATAAAGGACCCCGTACCTCCGGCACAGGTACCGTTCATTCGCTGTTCCAGTCCACCCTTGAAATAGGTTATCTTGGCATCCTCGCCTCCTAATTCAATTGCTACGTCAGTATGGGGGATAATGGTTTGGACAGACTCCGAGCCTGCTATAACCTCTTGAATAAAATCGAGGTCCAACCACTGGGAAACCAGCAATCCGCCTGAACCAGTAATCATAACTGTACAATCTTCCTGATAAAACTTATCGCAGGTCTCGTCCATTAGTTCATAAATAGTTTTTCTTATGTCAGAGTAATGTCTTTGATATTTCGAGAAAATCAGCTTGTTATTCTTATCAAGAACAGCCATTTTTACTGTGGTAGATCCAACATCCAGTCCCACATGATAATTTTTTTTCATATTTTGACCAATCTCCAATTAATTTTATAAACTATGTAATTTCATCGAGTATAGGTTTATGCTTCACATAGTTCTCATACTAAATATGTCCCTTCGGTACTATAATTTATATAGAGACTCCTGTGTTAATTATACCAAAGTCAAATAATCAATCACAGTGGCAATTTATTCTGTAATTGACTTTGGCGTTTAACAACTCCCAATAGCATTTTACGTAACTAACTGGTAATTAAATAGAGACTATTGGTGTATTACTCCCTTGTAATATCTATATGCAACTCCTGCAATTGTTTTTCATCAACAATGTCAGGCGCGTTATCCATTGGGCTTGAGGCATTTTGAACCTTGGGAAATGCTATAACATCCCTTATGCTATTGGTTTTAGCCATAAGCATTATCATTCTGTCCAGACCAAAGGCCATACCTCCATGGGGCGGTGTTCCATATTTAAATGCATCTAAAAGGAATCCGAATTTTCTATTGGCATCCTCTTCGGTAAATCCAAGCATTTTAAGCATTTTTGCCTGCAATTCCTGAATATGAATTCTTATACTCCCTCCACCAAGCTCAACACCATTTAAAACGATGTCATAGGCTTTGGCACGTACTTTTCCGGGTTCAGTATCCAGCATGGGAATATCTTCATCCATAGGGGATGTAAACGGATGGTGCTTGGCAGCATAACGTCCCTCCTCTTCATCATATTCAAAAAGAGGGAATTCTGTAACCCATAAGAACTTAAATTCGTCAGGATTTAGTATATCAAGCTTCCTTGCTACTTCAAGCCTTAGCTGTCCAAGTGCATCAAATACCACCTGGCTTTTGTCGGCAACAAAGCAAATCAAGTCTCCCGCCTCTGCACCAACTCTATCCAGCAGGGCTTTCATTTCATCCTCTGACATAAACTTGGCAAAAGAGGATTTTATCTCATTATTACTATCTATAGCTATCCATGCCATACCTTTTGCCTTATATGTTTTAACCACCTCAACAAGGGCGTCTATCTCTTTTCTGCTGAACTTTGCACAGCCCTTTGCATTTATAGCCCTTACGCTTCCACCGTTTCCGACAGCATCTGTAAAGACCTTGAAGCCACATTCCGAAACCAGATCTGACACATTAATCAGCTCCATTCCAAAACGTATATCCGGCTTATCTGAACCAAACCTTTCCATAGCCTCAGCATAGGGCATTCTTAGGAATGGAGTCTCAAGCTCGACTCCCAGCGCTTCTTTAAAGACTCTCTTAATAAATCCCTCATTTGTAGTCAATACATCATCAACATTTACAAAGGACATTTCTATATCTATTTGAGTAAATTCAGGCTGTCTGTCAGCTCTTAAGTCTTCATCTCTGAAGCATTTGGCAATTTGAAAATATCTGTCAAAGCCTGAAACCATCAACAGCTGCTTGTAGAGCTGAGGTGACTGGGGCAGAGCAAAAAACTTTCCTGGGTGCACACGGCTGGGCACCAAATAGTCTCTTGCACCCTCCGGAGTACTTTTGATTAATATTGGAGTCTCAACCTCAAGAAAACCATTATCGTCATAATAGTCTCTTGCTACCTTTGCAACCCTGTGTCTGAGAATGAAATTCTTCTGCATATCTGGTCTTCTCAAATCAAGGTACCTGTATTTTAGTCTGGTTATTTCATTAACATCCGAGTTTTCTTCAATATATATTGGCGGTGTTTCTGAAGTACTTAAAATTCTTAGTTCTGTTGCAGATATTTCAATTTCTCCGGTAGCCATTTTTCTATTAACGGCTTCGGGTGCCCTTGCGGCAACAGTTCCAACTACGGCAAGAACATACTCGCTTCTTATGGTTTTTGCCTTGTCAAACATTGCTCCGTCCTTATCGGTGAATACCAACTGCAAAATGCCGGATCTATCTCTCAAATCAACAAAAACTAGGCTTCCAAGATTTCTTTGCTTTTGTACCCACCCCATTACAGTTACAGCTTCTCCTATATTTGCTGAGGTCAGTTCAGCGCATTTGTGACTCCTTTTGAGTCCATGAATTGATTCTCCCATACTAATCTCCGATCTACGCATAATATGCATAATATAAAGTAAAATAGCTTTTTTCACAAAAAATTTCTCATACCTCATTTCCCATGAGGCGAAACACTTCTCCATTGAGTCAGTAAACTTACTTATTGCTTAAGCTCTCCCTCAACTGTTCAATAATCTGTTGAATGTTCAGCTCCTGTTGATCCCCGGTTGCCATATTCTTCAGCTTGAAAATACCGGTACTAACTTCATCTTCACCAACAACAACCGCATAGGGTATTCCAAGCTTATCAGCATAAGAAAACTTCTTTCCTATTTTTCCTTCGTTGAAATAAATTTCTGCAGCTATTCCTGCATCCCTTACCTGTGTGGCCAGCTCCAATGCCTGAGACATTGTTTCCTTCATAGGTATTACAAGTATTTGTGAGGGAGTGGCTTTATTGCCTTCCCCTAAAATTCCCGCTTCTCTCAATTGATAAAACAGTCTGGAAAGGCCAATTGATATTCCAACTCCGGGCAACTTCTTAGTTGTGTAATTCTGAGCAAGATTATCGTACCTTCCCCCGGAGCACACGCTTCCGATTGAAGGATACTGATTCAATATTGTTTCATAAATCGTTCCTGTATAATAGTCAAGTCCTCTGGCAATTGTAAGATCAACAGAATAATTTTCAGCGGGAACCTTAAAGTCTGTTATATAGTTTATCACAAGTTCCAGTTCGTCCACGCCTTCTGTAAACATAGGATTCTGAATTTCCAGCTTGCGAAGGCTAGAAATTATATCCTTACAGCTACCCTTTATGCCAACAAATTCCAGAACCTTGCCGGCATCAGTATCAGTTAGTCCTAAAGACTTTAACTCAGCCAGAACTGCATCCGGACCTATTTTTTCAAGCTTATCTATTATCCTGAGAACCTCGGCCTTATCCTCTATTTTGAGGCTCTCAAAGAAACCGTTTAGAATTTTTCTATTATTTATTCTGATTGTGAAATCCTTAAATCCAAGAGCTTTAAAGGTGGAATATATGACACTCAAAATCTCGGCATCATTTATAACATTTAAGCTCTCAAAGCCTATAATATCTATGTCACATTGATAAAATTCTCTGAACCTGCCCTTCTGTGGCTTCTCTCCTCTGAAAACCTTTCCAATATGGTAGCGCTTAAATGGAAAGGTCAATTCACCAAAATGCTGTGCAACATATCTCGCCAGAGGCACAGTCAGGTCAAATCTGAGGGAAAGGTCATTATCCCCCTTATTAAATCTGTATACCTGCTTGGCGGTTTCGCCACCACTCTTTGCCAATAGTACCTCAGATTTCTCTATCATGGGAGTATCTAGCGGTATAAAGCCATAGGTTTCATATGTTCTTTTTATAGTTTCCAGCATTTTATTAAAAACCATCTGATCTGCAGGCAATAATTCTAAAAAGCCCGGTAAAATCGAGGGCGTTACTACTTGTTGTTTGGACATTTGTACGACTCCTATCTATTAGATAATATAGTTTCTATTAATTTACATAATTATGCAAACTGATCACGAATTTGAAGAAAACCTTGATAACAGTAAAAAAGCCCCCTAATCCCACATAAGGGACGAGAGGAAACTTCCCGTGATGCCACCCTAATGATTTTTATTAACCAATAAGCTAACAAAAACCCACTCGAAATCTCTAACGCTGAATTGCGGATGAGCTTTTGACTCACCAGCCCAGGAAGTTAATTCCTAAGAGGGTGTCTTTCATCAGCTTTACTATAAGCTGCTCACAATCCATGACAATTAGGCATATGCTTAATTATGTCCCGGCAGCTATTCCCTGAATAGAAGCACTGATTACTCTTCCCTTTTTAAGGCTTTTACGGTTTATAATCTATATATATTTTAAAATTCACTTTAAAGATTGTCAATATTATTATTGCAGTATTTTCCTTTTTTCATTAACCAAGGGAAATTATTGCTCATCACCCAATACACTCCCTAGTATCGACTCCTTCCGGAGCAACATTTCATCAATACGCCCAAGGTACTCTTCAACACTCTTTACATTGAAAGCCCGCTCTATTCTATTGTTCGGAAAAACCACCTTTGTAACAGCTCCGGCTCCACAAGCAAAAATGGACTGTCTTTCCTCCATTATTTGTATGTTATAAAGGCACTCCTTGCCAGCTTTACTGTAGCCTACATTTTCAAGATTTCCGAGAATGTTTTTCTGTCTGTACAGATAATATGGCTCCATATTCATTAGTGCTGCGTATTTATGAGCTGCTTCCACCATTCCGGCAGCCTGCTGGTATTCCTTTTGAAGGTTATAGCTATCCATTTCAGTTGTAAGCCGTGAAGCTCTCTTTAAGGCCATTGTATGCACAGTTAAACTGTCCGGCTCTAGCTTCCTTATTCTCTCCATGGTTTCCAGAAACATGCCCAGATCCTCTCCCGGCAGACCACAGATCACATCCATATTAATATTGTCAAAGCCCA
>JAEZIV010000056.1 GCA_023436515.1 Bacillota bacterium | reverse complement strand
GTTTACCCCGGTGATAGTGAGGTGAATCTTGAGCAGACCAGCGTTAAAAATATAGATGGTTATAATAATTACTCCCTTTGTACAGGAATGCATGCCGGAACCCACCTTGATGGGGAAATGCATTTGTTAGAGGTCTGTGAATACATAGGTAATAAACCCCTGGAATGCTTCTGCGGAAGTGGCGGTATAATACATGTTGAAAATGAGGAGCTGATATCCTTGAAGCCGGAGTATCTAGATGTCTTAAACGAAAAGGAGATAATATTGTTTAGGACCGGAATGGATAAAAAATATGGAACCAAAGAATACTACCAAGAACATCCGGTCTTAGACATGACTCTTTGTAAATACCTAGTTGAAAAAAAGGTTAAGCTGGTGGGCTTTGATTCACCCTCACCGGATAAATTCCCTTTTGAAGTACATAAATATTTGCTAAAAAACAATATTTTGCTACTGGAAAACCTTACAAATCTTCACGAGCTATCAAACAGCTGTGAGTTTGAGATATACGCATTCCCATTAAAAATTTATGCTGATTCAAGTATGACAAGAGCTGTAGCTATAATACGGTGACAGAAAAGAATTAATGAAGGGTTAATGCTCTAAAATTTTAAAAAATACTGTTGACAACAGCAAATATAGCTCTTATAATATAAAAGTGTTCGGGGAAGTAAAGCCTGAAACGCTTGTAAATGCGCTATTAGTTCAGTTGGTAGAGCACCTGACTCTTAATCAGGGTGTCCTGGGTTCGAATCCCCGATGGCGCACCATATGGAAACCGTTTAGCCGTAAGGCTAGATGGTTTTTTTGTACTCATTGCATTTTACGATTTACACAACTTTTTTATAAGGAAAAAGGAAATAAAAGTTGTGGGGGAGTTGTGGAAAATAGGGGACTGAAAAGTAAAAAAAAAAAGAGCTTTACTCAGCCCTCTTTTATATATTCAAAATCCATTTCATCCTTATATAAATTGTCTAGCTTAACCAAATTTTTCTTTCGTCTTTTCCCTTGTATATGAGTGTAAACTTCTTTCATGATACTAACATCATGACCCATTATTTCAGCGGCAGATACTTCGTCTATATCAGCATCATAAAGGCCAGTACAGAAAGTATGCCTTAAGAGTCTGAAGGTTAGGTTAAACTCATGTTCCTTAAAATCTTTATTAGCCTCATCAGCAAACCATTTCTTAATAATTTTTCTTGCTCTGCGCCATTGGGTCTTTATTTCGGTAAGCCCCATAGGACCGCCAGCATGTCCGGGGAAAACATATAGTTTCTTATTTTTTCTTTTATTTAAATATGACTGTAAAAAATTAGCCAAATCATTATTCATCGGAATTTCACGAAAACCCCTATCAGTCTTGGGGTCTTTTAATTTGGGTTTTGAGTTCTGATACTCAGTTGCCTTAGCGACTCTAATAATGTTATTATCAAAATCAACATCATTCAATAAAAGGGCTAAAGATTCACCCATTCGCATACCGGTATAAAGAGTATGAAAAATAATAGGGTAGGTTCTATGGCCTTTTAATATTTGTAACAGTAATTGCTTTTGAATAGGAGTGAGACATTTACGGTTAGGTTTATCAGGTGCAATGATCTCAGTAGTAGTAACCGGATTAAAGGGAGTGATACGATCTGCTATAGCCTGTTTAAATATTTGGTTAAGGGTAATCCTAACTTTATGTGCAAGGCTTTTTGAACTTGTAATACCATTCAGAAATGCTTGTACTTCGGTAGCGGTTATATCCTTTAATTTTTTACTACCCAATGCCGGATTGATATGGTTATTAACACAATTCTGATACATTTCACGGGTTTTCAGAGCACCCTTATTTTTCTTAAAAGTGTTAAACCACAATATCATATACAATTCCAGAGTAGGGTTGTTATTAATGTCATAACCCCTCATTAACTGATACTTCATCTCAGTGTATTTGTTTTCTACTTCAACTTCAGTAGAACCATAAATAAAATGTTTATGGCCCTTTACAGTTAAAGTAGTGAATAGTCCGCCATGCTTATGAGGTCTTATTTTCATAGTATCACCTTCGTATTACTTATTCAGGTATTGAGTTCTTAATACCCTTTGAAATCTTCATAAATACATCAAATATTACTTTCTTCTCTAGCTCGTTTAATTCAGCGAATTCTTTTATGAATGCTTTACTCATTGGGTCTAGGTTATACTTCCGAGACAAAGATTCTAACTCTTCATCAGCATTAGGTAAAAACATATCTCCAATACCATATCTAAACCATTCTTCATTAACTCTAAATTCAGAACAAATCTTTGATATATGAATATCCTTTATTTTTCTTGAACCAAGTTCCCACATAGCAAGAGTTGATGAACCAACAAGGATACGTTCACTAAACTCAACTTGGCTAAGGTTTAATTTACTTCTCAATTCCTTTAATCTTTCATTCATTTTCTACACCTCCAAAATGAATATAACACACAGGTGCTCACAATGCAAGTAAAAATATTATATAAATGTTGACAAAATACTTGCATAGTGATAATATTATGTCGAAAGGTACTTGCAATGTAAGTATAATTCAAAAAGGAGCGTGAAAAATTATGACACAGACAACACATGATGAAAAAATCAGAATGGTTGAAGAGGGTAAAATAGCAGAAGTTTTGTCCTTATTAACACCAGAAGAAAGACAAGTAGTTATTAGTCACACAAAAACAGCGGTTACAGTATTCCAGTCATATCAACACGTTTTAGAGGAAGGAGCATAAACGGTATGACATACGAATTTCTTCTGAAAAAATATGGCCGGATCACCCTGACTCTTCAAGAGGGGGGGGAAGAGCTCGGATTACATTGGCAGACTGTGCGACAGATGTGCCAACGTGGAGATATAAAAGCTACAAAAAGACCTGGCGTAAATGGAAGATGGATTCTATCAACAAAGGCCATAGCTGATTACATAGATAAATCAGCTGATGATCTAAAGAGGAAAACAGATATCCTTCCAATAACAGGCAAGGGATACAAAAAAATTGTTTAGTAGAGGGATTTGCGTATGAAAAAAACAGCTATGGAGCAAGAACGGGAGAAGCTTCATCATCTGATAGAGACAGGAGCTTCTCCGGAAGAAATACTTCGACAGTCAGAAATACTGGACAAACAGATTGTAAGTTATTATAAGCAATCAACCTAGTGGACCTGGTGAAATATCCTACTAAACAGGAAGGAGGAACATACTTGAAAGATTTCAAGAAAAGACAGGCTTATGTAGTTGAGCTTCTTATAAAAATGGAAGCTGAAACAGTAAAAACAGCAAATGTAATACTTGAAGATATCAAGAGCCGCACTAATACATACCGGGAAGCCAGAGGCGAATTATCAAGGCTGAAAGATGCAGTAATGTATAACCATAGCTCACCATCAAAAATTACTATGATGGAATCAGTCTTTATTACAGCTGAAATGATCCTAGAGGAAGAAATAAGCGATTTGCCGTTAACAAATCGCCCACAATAACACATTAGATATTTTCTATGGAAACCACAGCTTTTGAACTATAAATTTTATCATCCTCAGTTAATATCTGAAAAAACTCACAGCTACAAAGAAGTTCAGCCAGTGATGGTATCAGGCCATCAGAAAGATGATACCATATTCCAACTGGTTCAGCCTTTGATACTGAGGTCTTATCATCTTTTACATATTTGATTATAGGAATAATTAACTGATCCTCAATGATAACTATAGTACTTCCATCAGAAAAAGAAATTCGTGCTTGTTGCTGCATACATTCACCTCCCTCCTATGGGAGATTATACCACATTTTAACAAGAAAGGAGATGAAAACACAATGACAGAGAAATTTGAATTTCAAGACAACTCGGAATGTCCATTTTGCAACGGAAGATTACAGCACACTGGAGCGTATGAAAATAGAACCGGTAAAGCAATTTTAAAATGCAACAATCCGGATTGTTACTTCAATCAGGTAGATTTTATATGAGAACAGAACCGGAAAACAGTAAGGAGAGGCTTTTATGGTGAAATGCAATTGTCCATATTTTGAGACATCAAACAGAAATCATATTAAGTGCAGGAGAGGGCAGGTAAAGAAAAATCCCTTCAGCCTGAATGTTGAAAAGCATAAGGACAAGCATTGTAAAAATAAATACACAAGTTGCCCTACATACATGGAATTACAAAAAGCCTTCTAAGGAGGGATACAATTGTCAGTAAAAAGTAGAGTATTAACACTATGCCCTACATGCTTAAACCCAATAAGCAATGCAAAGAGCACAGTACAGTGCCCAAAGTTCAATAATGCAGGTGTGTGCATGTCTCATTGCTACACCTTATGTAGATATCTAAACACAGAAATGAGCCTGACACGCTGTACATACCGGGAAGAAAAACATAGAGAAAGGAGTGGAGGACATAAAAAAATCAGTTTACATTAACTTCGACCCTAATGTAAACCGACCATGAAATGCCGTATAAACTAAAATATGTTAAATAAATTATATCAAAAATACGGCATTTTGTCAATTGAAAAGGGCAGTTTTCAAGCTTTTTCGCCCTTGTAATAGGTATTATCTTATCAACTATGACTTATCAACAAGGCAAAGGTTGATAGTTGAAATTATTAACAGTAATACAAAAATATACACAGTTAATTGTTAATAAAGAGATACCAGGAGGATAAAAACAATATGCCGTACCGTGAAAAAAGAATATACTCTGGGAAAATGTTGGAGATAGAAATATATCCTATATCGGATCAAGAAAGAAAAATGGCGAGGAAGAAAAAAGAGAAAGAATCTACTCCAAAACAAAAGAATTTAAATGACAAAAATGCAAAAAAGCATCTTATCAGACTAATCAATAATAACTTCACCGATGATGATTTATCTGTTCATACTACATACAATCAAGAAAATTTACCAACAAGTTTAGAAGAGGCAAAAAGGAATGAAGTCAATTATTTGAGGCGTATCAATCACAGTAGAAAAAGGAGAGGATTACCTCCAGCAAAATACATAGCCGTAATGGAATATCACAATCCTGATGGAACAGATAAAAGAAAAAAGATAAGAATACATCATCACTTTGTAATATCAGGGATGGACAGGGATACAGTAGAGCAATTATGGGGAAAGGGTAGGGCTAATGCTGACAGGCTTAAAGCAGATGAATTTGGATATGAAGGTTTAGCCAGATATCTTGCCAAGGATCCACAGGGGGCAAAGAGGTGGACACAATCCAAAAATTTGAAGCAGCCCACCATAAAAATTAATGACTATAAGTTCAGCAAAAGAAAAACAGAGCAGCTGGCAATGTTTCTGGATGATCGGGAATTATTTGAGAAGCTATACCCTGGTTACACATACACTGAGTGCAGGGCAAAACTTAATGAATACTCATCATCAACTCAGCTCTACATAAAAATGAGAAGAAAGCCAGATAAGGAGCAAAAAGGCAAGAAGGGAGAGGATTAATTTGGAACTGAGCAAACAGAACTTGATAGATGCAATCCAATGTGTAAATAAAAGCTGTGTTGAGTGTAGTATGTTGGGAGAGAAAAAGGCATGTCTTGATAGTTGCATAGCAATTGTTGCAAGTACTGCACTGGAATTATATGAGCAAAATAAGCAACTCAAGCAGCAGATATTTAACAGTATAAATCAGACAACGGAAGAGGGTGCGAAAGGTGAGAACGAATTATGCGAAATTGACAGCAGACCTAATAAAAGCCAAAAAGGAAGCTGAGATTGCAGCCAAGGGGGAGGATAAGGGAAGTATAAACCTTGATACCCTAGCAATCTTTTTACCGAGAGCAGGTAATCAAAAAGTAATAACGGCAGTAAAAGAGGCTGGATTATATACCAGTGGTGCGAGGTATTGGAATGGGAGAAGGTTTTTTATAAATCCTCCTCGCTGCGGACAGAGCAGTTCAAGGAAAAGAGCAGTTCAATCAATGTTTGAATCAATGAGGCTGGCAGGTTGGGAAGTAATAGTACACAGTGAAGCTGAACCACAGCTGGAGAGGTGAGGGATAAATGAACAAAGTTATTTTAATGGGGAGATTAACCAAGGTCCCAGAACTGAGATATACGAGTGGTAACAATATAGCGGTAGCAAACTTCACATTAGCAGTAAATAGGAGAACATCAGAAAAAGAAGGGCAGCCTTCAGCAGACTTCCCAAACATAGTCGCTTTCGGGAAAACTGCTGAATTTGTTGAAAAACACTTTGATAAAGGAATGCAGGTAGCCATTGTAGGAAGAATCCAGACCAGAACATGGGACGATAATGAAGGCAAGCGCCATTATGTTACCGAGGTTGTGGCTGACGAAACATATTTTGCAGAAGCCAAGAGAGACCAAAAGGGAGATGCCTATGAAGAATATCCAGACGGATATACTCCATTGCCTGATGATAACAGAAAGTCATGGAGGTAAGACAATGAATGGATATAATGCAATGCCTCACGCCTCAGAAAGTGTTGAGCAGATAAATTTATTCAGGTGGGCTACATTGCAGGAATGCAAGTACCCGGAATTAATCCTCCTCCATCACATACCCAACGGAGGCAAAAGGAATATAACAACAGCCAAGCGGTTGAAAATGGAAGGAGTAAAATCCGGAGTTCCAGACATATTTCTCCCGGTATCACGGGGTCAGTATCATGGCCTATACATAGAGCTAAAGGCTGGAAAGAACAAAACAACAGAAATTCAGGATGTTTGGATATCCCGCTTACAGAAACAGGGTTATCAAGTCAATGTATGTTATGGCTGGGAAGAGGCATCAACAGTAATAACCGATTATCTGACAAAAGGGAGTGGAGAGGCATGAAAATAAAAGCATTAGCTAGCCTATGCAAGCAAACTAAGGGCATACACCTATATGAAGAGGGGAATGACGTTCAGTGGATTGGTGATGGTTATGCAATGTATCCGCTGTACAACATGCCTATACTAAATAAGCAGAATATATTCACAATATTTGATGTTCCTGACAGCAAACGTAATGATTATACATTTAGGGAAGCAGCTATGCCAGAAGGGTATTCCTTTAGTGATATAGATGATTGCGAAAGAATGCTAGATCATGAAGGAATATTTATAACCAGAATGGGTGTAACGCTTCAACCATTACGGACATCACAGGGGATTGTATTCATTGATACTGATTACCTTAAGCCTGTAGCAGACATAAAGGACACGATAGAACTTTATGAAAGGCTTACGAAAAGTGGCAGGCCGTACATAGCAATAAAAAACGGAATGCTTCTTGTTGGAATAGTACAGATCAATGATGTGATAGACAAGAGATTTGTTGAACAGATGGAAACTTTGACAAAGCAATGCATGTTTGCATATGAGAATAAGCTGGGAGAGGATGATAAAAAGAAATGAAAATAATATCAATCATAAACTTAAAGGGTGGAGTTGCCAAAACAATAACATCTGTAAATATGGCTCACATACTTTCAAAGG
>JAEZIV010000467.1 GCA_023436515.1 Bacillota bacterium | reverse complement strand
CGGAGAGAGAGAGATTCGAACTCTCGGAGGCGGTTAAACCTCACACGATTTCCAGTCGTGCGCCTTAGACCAGCTCAGCCATCTCTCCATATAAATATTCAGTTCGGCCTTAAGCCGCTTTTATATTTTACATTAGACCTTAGTACTTGTCAACACAAAAACACACTAGTGGGAATATTTTTATGGACCATTTTTATGCCATTTTTATGGACCAAGTTCCAGTATTTACAGTGTTTGATGGGTCCCACCTTTTGCAGTTACATATTGATTAGTAAGGCTTAAGGCAAATGATTGATAAAGCTTTATTATGCAAATCCAGCTATTGTCTTCTGATGTAGATATTAACCTTTTATTTGGCTTTTTACTATCCTTCCCAACGCCTTACACAGATATGTATCACCATTACTGACCCGGAAGGTGAACGCCTGTTTCATCTGTCTTTTAAAGAGACTTAATAGCTGCTTAGTGCTTGAGAACTCCAAAAAACCTAGCTCCAGCATTAAGTGGTTGATCGAGTGACCATTCCAACCCTCGCTGAAAAATACAGTTTGCATACAACCCTGGTATGAATGTATGCAAAACCGCACTTTTCCTATAACGACGAGACAATGATTTATTTCAGTTGACAAAATTTGAAATCTCTATACTACTATTTCTTGGAGATCATTTCCGAAATATTGATAAGCGCATATCCTTCCTTATCAGGCTGACCGGGCAGCTTTGTCAAAAAGTCGGCATCCTCATCTGTTACCTTGCCCACAGTAAAATTCTTTATCGTCCACTTTTCGTCAAGGGTATCATTTATATAGACCTCGTAGCTTAGCCATACTTTATACTTTTCGTTGTAATAGATCTTGTATGTTTTATCAGCCTCAGCGATTTCATAAATATCTACCGGATTTCCATCAATGCTGTCGGAACCTATTTTTTTCAATTTGTCACTATTTAATAGCTTTGTTGCATCTTTTTTCTTCCAGATTTCATAGGGATCTTTCAGATCAGAGCCATCATATCCGGTATCAGCGCCAGGTCTGGAATAATAGAATTTTAAGTGGCTGTATGTATTCCCGTCTTCCTTAACGCTGGGCACCAGATATTGCACGGTTCCTAAAACGTCCGGATCTCCATTGATCTTAATCTTGATTTTGTTTTTTGTTCTGATAACCTGGTACTCCTCAAAATTACCTGTTCCATCATAATAGCTTTCAACGGTAAAGGATAGGTTTGTCAATTCCTTTAAGGCATTTAAGCTATAGTTAAGCTTTATTGAGGCTGGCTGCGATTTTGGAGATTCTTCCTGTTTAGCCTTTGTTTCATCGGATTTGCCTGCTGCTGCTGTACTTTCGGCAGCCTTGGCAGTATCGCTGGTTTCCGCGGGCTGAGATACTTCTGCGGATTCAACAGCCTGTGCTTTGGTGGATGAGGTAACCTGTGCCTCAGCTTTAGTTTCGACAGCTTGCTGTGCTGAAGCTTGTGCTGTGCTCTGGGAGGAGGCAGCTTGTTCTTTTGCTGACTGAGAGCAGCCCATTAGCGTTGACAGAGCCGCCAGAATTAATAAGCTGCTTAAAAATATTTTATACTTTTTCATATACAACATCCTTTCTCTAAAATTAAATCAGTTTAAAAAATATATTTAATATAAATGACATGCCACCTGGTGTCCGGGTGATACCTCCTTCAATTCAGGTGTGAGCTGAATGCATTTATTCAAGCAATTCGGACAGCGCGTTCTGAATCTACATCCCGAGGGAGGATTTATCGGACTTGGTACATCTCCGGTTAAAATTATCTGCTCTGACTCACTGTCAGGGTTTAATTGGGGAATGGCTGAAAGCAAGGCCTTTGTGTAGGGATGTAAAGGTGTTTCAAAAATACTTTCCGTTTCGGCGATTTCAGCAATTGTACCGAGATACATCACAGCGGTTCTCGTGCTTACATGTCTTACGGCTCCTAAATTGTGAGAGATAAATATATAAGTTAAATTTAACTCTCTTTGGAGCATCATAAGCAAATTAATAATTTGAGCATGGATAGAGACATCCAGCGCCGATACCGGCTCATCACACACAACAAAGTCGGGTTTTAATACAAGAGCCCGGGCAATACCAATTCTTTGACGCTGACCTCCGCTAAAATCTGAAGCATATCTTTTTGCATCGGATGAATCCAAACCGACAACATCCAGTAAATGCTGAACCCGTCGGTAGGCCTCTTTCTTGTTGCAAATTTTCTGGACAAGTAAAGGCTCAGCAATCAGTTCCTCTACAGTCATTCTTGGACTTAATGACGAATAAGGATCCTGATAGATCATCTGCATGTTCTTTCTCATATTTCGAAGCTCTCTGCCACGAATTTTACTGATATCCTTTCCATGAAAGAAGATACTTCCGGAAGTGGGCTTCTGTATACCCAAAAGAATAGAGGAGAGGGTTGTTTTTCCACACCCGGATTCTCCAACAAGACCAAGGATTTCACCTCTATAAACTTCTAAAGACAGATCCTTTACAGCGGATAAATGAGCAACAGGACGACTGATTATCCCGCCTATAATAGGGTATTCCATTGAAATATTTTCTGCTCTTATAACAACCTCTTTATTTTTCATTTCGTCTCACCCCTGTATTTATGGCAACGTACCCAACGGTTATCAATTTCAGTCAGCTCTGCTGGATGGCTTCTGCAGTTATCCTTTGCAAAAGGGCAGCGGGGATGAAATAAGCATCCATCGGGCCGGTTTGCAGGGTTTGGTACATTTCCTGGAATCTGATACAGCTCATCATTTCTTTTTTTGTTTTCAGGCATTGCCTTTATAAGACCTTGTGTATACGGATGTAACGGATGTCGGAATAGATCACTAACCGGTGAACATTCTACGACTTCTCCGGCATACATAACGTAAACTCGATCGGCCATTTTGGATATTACGCCCAAATCATGGGTGATTAGAAGAATTGCCATTCCATTTTCCTGCTGCTTTTTCTTCAATAAATCCAACACCTGTGCCTGTATGGTAACATCCAAGGCAGTTGTAGGTTCATCTGCAATCAAAAGGGAAGGTGAACATGCAATGGCCATGGCAATCATAATTCTCTGTCTCAGTCCCCCGGACAATTGATGGGGGTATTCGGTGCTTCTTCTTTTCGCATCAGGAATCCCTACACTTTCCATTAGCCTGATGGCTTCTTCCATAGCCTGCTTTTTCTTAAGTCCCTTATGGGTTATCAGCACCTCGGCTATTTGATACCCTATGCTGAATACAGGATTCAGCGCTGTTAATGGGTCCTGAAAGATCATAGAAATCCTGTTTCCCCGTGCTTCGACCATTTGCTTTTCGCTTAACTTCAAAAGATCAGCACCTTCAAACTCGATGGCTTCCGCTTTTACATGCCCCGGTGGAGATTTTATTAATCCCATTGCAGCCAAGGAAGTCACACTTTTACCGCAGCCGGATTCTCCAACAAGCCCGACTGTTTCTCCCTTGCCTAAATGAATATTCAGTTTATTAACAACATTGACAAATTGTCCGTCGATTACAAAGGATACATCCAGATTCTTAATTTCCAGTAGTTTATCAGACATTGTTAACACCAACCTGTACTCTTCTATTTTTCTTTTCATTTTTAACAAATTTCTTAAATAGCTTTCTTGAGAGTCTGTCTTTATAGATTTTAGGGTTGAATATCTCTTCTAATGCATACCCAATCTGCATAAAGCCAATGACTGTAATAAATATGGACAACCCTGGAGGAATGATCCACCACCAGGCCCTAAACAAAAGTCCATGATTTTGCTGGGCTTCATTCAGCATTTTTCCCCAGCTAATGGCCTGAGGGTCACCAAAGCCTATAAAGCTGAGCCCAGCCTCTGCCAGCATAACGCCTGCGGAGGATAAAACTCCGCTAATGATCAACAAGGGTGATATTGCAGGGAAAATGTGTTTAAAAATAATGTATGAGCTTTTGGCTCCAAATTGCTTTGCTGCTAATATGTAGTTTTGAGACTTTAAGCTTAGAACTCTTGATCGAATAGTTCTCGAAATTCCGGTCCAGCCAAACAGGGTAAAAATGATGATAATCATATAAAACCTTGGTGAAAAATAAGCAGCAAGTAATATCATTAATGGCAAGGTTGGTATTACAAGCAAAACATCAGCCAGCCGCATAATAATAAAATCCACCGCACCACCAATATATCCGGCTAAAATTCCAAGGAGTGCACCTAATAATGTTGTACTTATACCGGTCAATAATCCAATAGTTAACGAAACTCTGGCGCCATAGATCACTTTACTGAAAATATCACCACCGCTTGCATCTGTACCTAAAATGTGTGTTATGCTTGGAGGCTGTTTTACTTTGTCTCTATGTAAGATATCATAGGGATCATATTTGGCAATAACCGGAGCCAATAGTGCAATCAAAATAATTGATGCGACGATAAATAAACCTATCCTACCTCTTGGATGAAGCAAAAGCTTTTTGATAACCAAATAAACACCTCCTATCTAAATTGAATCCTTGGATCAAGCTTTGAATAAACAATATCCGTTAAAAAGTTCGCTAAAATTGTGATAAATGCGGTAATAAGCATTATGCCCTGCATAAGTGGGTAATCAAAGCTTCCGGATGCTTCAAGCAGCAGCAGCCCCATTCCATCCCATGAAAAGACCCTCTCAATCACAACGGTCCCTCCGATTAACCCGGCCAGGTTGAGGCCAATGGATGTAACAAGGGGAAGAGATGCATTTCTGAAAGCATGCCGGAATAAAACTGTCCGGCCGGGCAAGCCTTTTGCATTGGCAGTCCGAATGTAGTCTTCGCCGGCAATATCAACCATACTGTTTCTGACCAGAACACCATAGCCGATGGTTTCAAAGGCAACCAGTGTAAAGATGGGGAGAGCGGAGTGCCTTATTATACTGGACAGGGAAGAGGGGTCAATAGTAGTAAATTGTGATGGGAGCAGATTCAGTGAGTATGCAAAAAGCAAAATAAGCAGCAAAGCTATCCAAAAGGATGGAATTGCATTAGCAATCATTGAAAGAAAGAGAAGGGACTTCTCTGCAAGCCCTCCTCGCTTCCAGCCCGCATACAACCCGTATATTATCCCGAGCAGCAACGCAATAAGCGTTGCTGTACCCGTGAGAAAAAGAGTCCATGGAATTTTGGAGGCAATTACCTGAACAACAGGTCTGTTATATTGGAAGGATACTCCCAGATCACCCTTCAAAAGTTTACCCAAATAAAGTACATATTGCTGATGGATAGGCTTATCCAGTCCAAACTGCTTCTTGATTTCCAGCTTTGATTCTTCAGAAAGCCTGGGATCCATGTAAAAACGCTGTGCAGGATCACCAGGAACTACTCTTGGCAAAAAGAAATTAATGGTTACCACAAAAAGTAATAAAATAATGGTGTAGATAAGTC
>JAEZIV010000455.1 GCA_023436515.1 Bacillota bacterium | reverse complement strand
GAATTGAACCCGAAAGGGCACGAGCCTAGCGTGCGTGGCACGCGTAGAAAATGTGCTGAATGCACATTTTCTAGGTGAGTGTAGGAGCCCGGCACCGCGTCGGAGCAGATAACGCTCCACTTAAAATCCATGAATTATCACTTTTTATAGATTTTAAGTACCGCTGCATCGCTCCTCCTTTTCCCCACAAGTCTATGACTTGCAGGGACCCCATATTAAGCGGGTATGGGGCGACGTCATAAGCGCGGCGGAGCCGAGCGATTCCGTCCGCCAGCTCCAAAAAAAACTCCGAGATATCGGAGTTTTTTTATTGCGAAAAAGACCGGAATTGAACCCGAAAGGGCACGAGCCTAGCGTGCGTGGCACGCGTAGAAAATGTGCTGAAAGTCTAGATGGAGCTTTAGTTATTATGTATACTTTTAAATATAGTAAGAAATACTTACCTTTATGGGAGGTGTGACCCAGGACTCGATACTCAGACGCTAAGGTACTTACCTGGGAAGTAATCGCTGCCTTTTAATCTAAGACTTATCTTATAAGTTAGTTTTCGCAGCTTGAAAAAACTGGTCAAACTCGTTATAATACTAGAGCACAAGGGTAGTATTGTAGTATAATGTTACATATTATTTGCTGTTTAGGGGGACATAGGTGAGATATTTGACTATTAATCTTGTACAGGAAGGTATGAGATTGGGCAAGACTATATTTAACGAGCAGGGAATAGTACTACTTAATGCAAATTCTATTTTGACCAATGCACACATTAGTAAGCTGGATGAACTTGGATATAAGGGATTGCTTATAGAGGACGAGTTGTCTGAGGAAATAGAATATAAAGAGAATTTTGTTACAGCTGAGTTTAAATTCAATCTAGCGAAAAAACTCAATGATACTCTATCTACAAAGGCTGGCAATAAAAACTTCTATGATCAAATCGACAATTTAAAATCAGTTATTTCAGATCTTGTGGATGAAATAATGTCAACAAGAGATTTAAATCTGAATTTGCTGGAACTAAAAATGTTTGATAATTATACTTATTTTCATTCGGTGAATGTTGCGATAATATCGTTGGCAATTGCATACCACCTTGGGATGAACAGTGAGGATATGCTTGCAGTAGGGACTGCTGCTCTTTTTCATGATATAGGTAAAATATTTATTGATGCCTCAATTTTAAATAAACCCGGAGGATTGACAGATGAGGAGTATGCCATAATGAAGACACATAGTAAAAAGGGCTATGAAGTGCTTACATATGGCAACAATCTGTCTGTTAAGACAACTGTTTCGGTTCTGTCACATCATGAGCATTTCGACGGATCGGGTTACCCAAACGGCTTGGCAGGCGAAAATATAATACTTTTCGGACGGATCATTTGTATAGCTGATGTATATGATGCACTTACATCTGACAGGCCCTATCGTTCCGGCAGTTCTGTATTGGAGGGTATAGAGTATGTCATGGCGAACAGCGGGAAGTTATTTGATCCTGAGCTTGTAAAAATTTTCACCTCTAAGATTTATCCCTATCCGGTAGGTGCCACAGTTATACTGAGCAATGGGGAAGCCGGCCTGGTTCTGAGCAATAATAACGAGTATTGCTTAAGACCAAAAATAAAAATAATATCTAATGGGGAAAGCAGGGTAGTAAACCTTTTGGATAATAGAGAATATCTTTCTGTAATAATCACTGGGCTTAAATAAATTCAGGCAAAAAATTAACATTTACATAATATATTCAAAAAGGAATTTTTACATCAGCATAGAATATAAACTATAGCGTAAGGAAAATGCAAAGCTGTATGTTGTTGGCAATAGCATAAGGCAGGCTTTATAAGTTCCTGCTTTCATGGCAGATGTGAACTCTGACTGATGGAAGTTTATGGGGTATGGCAGCCTGATTAGCTTATTAAGCCTAGGTTCTCATAAAACGGGGTGAGATTAATGCTGATAGATTTGGATATAACAATAGCATATAAGTGCTCTTCCTGTGGGACTTTTGATTTTCATAGAGTCAGCATTTTCAACCTTGTCGTGCATAAAAATAATATGCTATTCTGTAAATGCGGTAAAGCTCATCTTTCTTTTGTGAAAAGTGATAAGAACGGATACTGTATCATGGTTCCGTGCATAGGATGCGGTGCTGAGCATCAGTATACAATGACCAGAGAAGCCCTTATTGGCAAGAATATAATTATTAATTCCTGCCCTGTCACAGGTATAAAGAACTGCTTTATTGGCAAAGATTATTTTGTTCGAAAGTTTATTGATAAGCTTGAAAAGGAGTTGGATGGGATAATTGATGGCTATGGGTATGAAAGCTATTTCGAAAATACCCGGGTTATGCTTGATACTCTAAACAGAATACATGACATAGCCGAGATGAAGCACTTGCGCTGTGAGTGTGGAAATACTGATATAACAGTAGCAATGTTCCGCAAAGGGATAGGCCTTAAGTGCAATAATTGCTATAGGGAAAAATTCATACCAGCGTCTACTAATAATGATCTTAAAATATTTCTTCAAAAAGACAGTATAGTTCTGTATAATAAAAAATCAAAGGTTAAAATCAAAGAGATATAAAATGAGGCTAGAAATATAAAGGATAACCTATATTAGGAAATTATTACAACATTGTGGGAAAATAACACTAAGATTGACATGTATTTACACATTTGATATAATGCTCTCTGTGGAATATTCAAAAATTCTCCTCTAGAAAAAGGAATAACATTTGGTTTTTTCTAAAGATTTTTTCGAATCAAATTTCCTATTTTAATGTTCAGTATATAATTAATGATTTTATAAGGTGGTGAACCATGGATCAGATTGCTTTACAATCTAAAACACTTGAGGATTTGCGCTATATTGCAAAAATACAGGGTGTCAAAAACATATCTAAATTAAAAAAGAATGAATTGTTGGATATGTTAACGAAATTATCTGAAGAAGCAAACAATAAAGAAAATGAGTCCAAATTGATTGAGAATCCGACTCTGGAGGAAAAAGCAGTCGAAAAGGACTTAGATTCTCATAATAATAGAAAAGGTAATCCCGGTAAAAGGAGTTTAGCTAAAGCCGTTTCAAAGAGTGATAAAGCAGAAGCAGAAACAGAAGCAGAAGCAAAAGCAGAAGCAGAAGAAACTACTACAAATACCGAAACCATAAGTATACCCGTTAATGTGGAAAGCGCTGATGAGATAAAAAATAAGCCGAGAACCGGTAGGACTAAAAACAGCTTGAAAGCCAATAACGAGGCTGATTCAAATACAAATACTAACTATTCTTCTATACAACCCCAAAAGGATGAAAATAAAAATTTGAATACTGGAACAACTGTAGCCATTGAATCGGAAGCAATAAATAATGATAAACAACAAACTGATAGTGAAGTATCGGTTTTAAGAAAGTCCAAAAGAGGGCGTCCCAGTAAGTCTTCAAAAGAAGAGGCAGCCGGATCTAAAGGTGTCGATAGCTCAAAGGATGACAAGCCTGTAGAAAGCAATCCGGAGGTGGGCGGACAGCTTACAAAGCCGGGAAGATTATCTGAGAGGTTAATTCGTTCTGTAAAGGCTCCGGATATACAGAAAGCTGTTACTTCACATTCCGAAAAGCAGGAACAAAAGCCAGAAGCTGAAAAGAGCTATAATCCTACTGAAACTGAAAAGCCAAAGCAGACAGATTCAGCAAAGATAGAAAATTCCGATGCCGGTGATAAAGCGACAAAAACATATGGAGCCGATAGGGAAAGAAAACCTTTTGCACCAACTAGAACAACGCAACGTGTAATTAGAACACAGATTACCGCAAGTAACGCAAAACCTGCGCTGCCCCAGCCAAAATCTCAGCAGCCGTCTTATCAGCTTCAATCAAGGCCGCAGCAGATTCAAACTCCGCAGCAGACGCAAGGGCAACAACAGCCTCAGGGGCAACAGCAAAATTTAGTGCAGCAGAGCCCGGCAGCTCAGCCGCATGTGGCAGGGTCACAAATTCAGCCCCCTGTGCAGTCACCCGTACAGACAAATATCCAGCAGCCAATTATACAGAATGGTATGCCTCAGCAGCAGCCCTCCGAGAAGATTGAAGCAGATGATCCTGTGGAAGGTGTTCTTGAGGTATTACCTGATGGCTATGGCTTCCTAAGAAGTGAGAACTATTTATCCGGTCCTAGGGATATATATGTTTCTCCCTCACAAATCAGGAGATTTGGCCTTAAAACGGGAGATAAGCTGAGAGGAAAGGGAAGAATACCTAAAG
>JAEZIV010000366.1 GCA_023436515.1 Bacillota bacterium | reverse complement strand
GTATTAAGATACCCTAGAACCTCAATTGCCTTATCATAAATTCCCTTAATAGCTTGATCTGCTGTTTTGGTCTTGAGATCAGCATAATAAGCCTGCCTTTGTATTATTGCATTTTGGAAGCCCTTGTTACCTGCATTTTCATCTGCTATCTCTCTGTCATAAACAGTACCGATAACTGAGTCAAGACATGCCGAAAGCTGTACGGGACCATTGCCGGTTATTCCTCCTACATAGTAGGCGCCATATACCTGGGAGTTTCTTACTTCTGCTCTATAGACCTCACCTTCACCGGTAATTGTTCCTGCAAGTTGAGCGGTTCCAGCTACAAAAACATTCTCAGCGGTTGTAAGTACACCCTCATTTTGCTGAGCAGGCAGGGAGATATCTGCAGTAATATTACCAACGCCCCCGATTCCACCAACATAGGCATTTCCTGCCACTACTGCTTTTATTATTCTGTTGTTGCCAACCTTATTTGCAAGAGCACTTTGGTTGGAATAGCCCACAATTCCTCCTACATAGTTGCTGGTATAGACTGCGTCAAGACCTGCGACAACAGCATTTTCAACACTTATGTTCCACAAGTATCTGCCGTCCTCCTGCATTCCAACAATACCGCCCACATAATCTCTGCCCTCAACCGCAATAGCTTGCGCAGTTATGTTTTCAACACTTCCCGAGCCGGAGAGTCTGCCTATCAAGCCACCGGTAGCCCTTCTTTCCGGAACCTGTCCAAAGGTTGACTTAATAAATACATTGTTCATCTGGATATTGTAGTTCTTTCCGTATTCAAGTGCAGCAACTCCTACATATGCACTGTTATAGCCTTCGATATTTATGTTTTTCAGGCTGACATTGTAAATGTCTCCTGTTACAGCACCAAACAAACCAAAACTGTTAACAGCTTCAGGATTTGTATCCTTTGGCTTTTTAAGGGTAATATCTTCAAACTTCACATGACTTATATTTCCGTAAGCTGCTTGAATAAAGGGTCTACTGCTTTTCATATTTATCCCTTTGATAGTGCTCCAATGTACAGAATCGGCTCCAATCAGGCTGTTTATAATTACACCATCAGCTGCATTTCCCAAAAACACACTGAAATCAAGATCGTTCAGTAACTGAACGTTATACCTTTTATCTCTGTTTTGTCCTTCAGCCATTAAAGCATTCCAATCACTGGCAGAACCTATTTTGAGATATTGGGGAGCTATTCCGGCATTCAGCTTCATTTTCTGGGATTTCTGCTCACCGCTGAGTTGATAATTAATCTCAGTCAAATAATAGCAATCAAAATAACCATCTATATTAACAACATATTCCAGGATTGTGCCTGTTTCACTTTTGACGATTTTAACTGCATCCTCAGGATTCGCAAGGGCAGCCGTCTCAAGACCGTCAAAGACTGCCCCGGTAATATTTATGTCGGGGTTATGAGTGGTCTCAATCCTTACAATGAACAGGTCTCCGGATGGATAGTTTCTGCTTGTTAATTTAGATACCCTAATGTCATTGTTCTCCAGTTCATAGTCTCCCTGGTAACGGACCATCTCCTGTTTGCCTACCATCCTAAGCTTTGGAAGAACACCCTCCTGCAGCTTACCTGAATCAACCACAAAATCACTGTCCCAGTCCAATTGTCCCTCTTCTTTGTAAGTGTTCTCAGTTGTAAGCTTTGCATAGCTCAGTAAACTACTGTCCTCATTCACCCTACCGTTAACAAGAGAGTATTCGTAACCGTAAATATCTTCAGTTTGTCCGGTAGAGTTATAGCCGTAATACCTGCCTAAGTCGGTAGCATCGGGCTTAGTGGTAAATATCTTTCCAAGTACAAGTCCATTGGCATTTTCTTCGGCATTTTTTATTTTTGTAAAACCTACTACCCCTCCAGCACGCTCTGTAATAGTTGATATATTTATATCTACGTAATAATCCTTTAGGGTGTAAACACTGGACTGGTTATTTGTACTGGTATCGATTGCACCGATAAGCCCTCCAACGTTTTTGTAGGCAGAATCAATACTGCCATTAACAGCATATACATGCCTAATCTCAGCACCGGCTCTGATTAACCCGGCAAGAGCTCCTGCTCCTCCGCAGTCACCCGCTGAAAGCACCTCTATATTTATTCCATCGACATAGGAGTTTTGAATATTAATATTATTGATTGCAGTACTGCGCTGCCTTCCTATAAGCCCTCCCACATACTGTGTATAGTTACCCCCCGCAGTAGTCTTTACAACTAAATCATGGACAGACGAGTTCACTATAGTAGATGCATACATATCAGAGGTAATTCCACCGAACTGTCTGTAACTTGTGGCACTCATTCCTAAAATATGTACATTGTCAACTAATGCTCCACCGAACATTCTGCCTATAAAGCCCTTATACTGGCAATTACCTTTATCCAGAGAAAGGTTTTTTACCGTCAGGTTCTTTATCGTACCTGTAAGCTTACCAAATACAAATCCGGTTGTATCCACGTCGATACCAGAGATTGAATAATTACTACCGTCCAGCTTTCCTGCAAACGCATCGGTCGGGAACTGAGCATTTCCGGGATCAGTTAATAAATATGGAGCTGGTATAACTGAAACTGATGCAGGGTAACCCGTAAAGTCCAGATCAGTCTTTAATCTGTAATTTTGCTTCAAATCGTCCTTTATTGCGGCCCACTGTGGAACGGTATATATAGGCTTATAGAATTCCACAGGAATTGTCGGATAGTTATTTTCCATGTAGTTTACCGTTCTTGACATACCTCTAAAGCCCAAGGAATAGTTAAAGGAGGTAATGTTATATTCCGAGTAATACTTGGCGTCCTTTTCAGGCGGCAGGGTTATACTGGCAGTAACACGATAGAACTTTCCATCCTCTTCCTGGGATAATATATTTATGTTTAGCCACTGAGCTCTGATATCAGTAATCTCAAAGTTATCCGGGTTATGGAAGGTGATTACTACCTTTGCATCATTATCCCTTTGCTCAATAACATCCGCATCAACTACATTAATATTGTCAGCTGCTGACAGTGCCGGTAAGGCTACATATTCCTGGGCCGGCATAAAATCCGGCCATGCTACATGAGGATAGTACCCCATCTGTACCGGATCGAATTTGAACTGCCCGGTTTTTCCGTTATTAGAATTATTGAACATACGGTTATACCATAAGCTGTCATATAGCACAAGTTTGCTTATTCTCTTATTATCTGTCAGGCCATAGTACTTATCCGAATAATAATATGTATTGGAGGCATTACCTGTATATCTACTCCTATATGCCGGTCCAAAGCCCTCCCTTATTGCGTCACCATAAAGAACATCCCCTGTTGAAAAGCTGTTCTTAAGAGTTCCCTCATTTACTCCAACCAAATCAAAAGCAAAGTCATTTGCAGAAAGTGCTTGTCTTGTATTTATATCTACTAGGGAGTAAACATTTTCAATAATACCGTCTGCATAGTTAACCGAGGTAATTCCACCCATTACTGTATTGGCTGAGTACTGTTCCTCAGTTATGAATTCTCTTTTAGTCATCCTAATATCGGCACCGTAAACATAACCATTACGAATTATACCTTTATTGTAAGTAGCTACACCCGCAGAATAATTTGTAGCTATTAATGGATCCTGAAGCTTGACCACAAAATTTTCGATTATTCCAGTTTCATTGTTCATGTAGCAGATTCCGGCAGTATCATTCTTGACAGTCTGAGCAGCATTGCCATTATTTCGTATTACCATAATGTTCTGAATTTTACCGTTATTGTAGGTAACAATTCTATCTGTTTTTCTTTCCTGGTCAGAACCCCAGCCCGGCACATAAGTAAATACCATATTTTTCAAGACACCGGTATATCCGATATAGGTAATAAATGCACTCTGGCTGTTATAGCTGAGCTTATGGCCTCTGAAATCCAGTTCACCAGTAAACATACTGGTACTGCTGGTGGCTAACAGGTTATTTGCACTAAGGCTTAAGCTAATGTCATTGAGAACAAAGTACTTCTTATTTAACCCATATCTAATCCTGTTCAAGTCCTCTTGAGTCCTGATTCCGGCTATTTCTCTTTCCGAGGTGAACTCCTCCTGTCCCAGCTTGATTTCATAGTCAAAGACTATTGACCATAGTTCAAAACGGTAAGTATTGTAGCC
>JAEZIV010000322.1 GCA_023436515.1 Bacillota bacterium | reverse complement strand
GCTTTCAGCCTCTGGGATTTGGTATCGATTATCTCCAGATACTTAGCTGCGTTATCCGACTGTAGGCCTTCATTTTTTAACAAATCCACATAGGTGATAATTGAGGTCAGTGGTGTTTTCAGGTCATGGGACACATTTGTTATAAGCTCGGCTTTCATTCGTTCTGCCTTAACCTGACTACTCACTGCGTATTTCAAACCATCGGCAATCTGGTTAATAGTGCCTGCCAGAGCTCTGAACTCAGCTATTCCTTGTTCTGGAAGGTTAAAGGATAATTCTCCCCTTCGGATTCTTTCGGCACCAAGTCTAATGTCAGTAAAGGTTTTGAAATTTCTTAGAAGGTAAAATATAGCGATGAAATTAACCCCTAGTAATCCAATAAACCCAATAAGTATTGCTAATTCCCTACCCCAGATAAGCATTAAAACTGATAGTAGGACTAGCAGGGAGTAAACCCCGAAGGAAGCTACAAGCCTAATTACAAGCGGACTTCTGTCAAATACATTTACAAAACTCGATTTGAACCAAAAAAGGAACTTACCGATTTTTTTAAATATCCAACGGAGAACTCTATATATGAGAGTATGCCTTATTACCTCATGCCTTTTAAATCTCTTAATAAACATTGTTACAAACAAAATACCTATCAAGGTGCCTATAGCAATAATTACACCAAATATGGAATATATCAGAGTAATATTATAATTGAGGGTGTCCTTGTAAAAATATGGTATAAATTCGACGATGGGGAAAATGCATAGAGCAATAGCACCGGCACTTACAGCAAGGGCTATGTCAAGGAATATAATATCAACCGCTATTAATTGAACTCCATCCTTGTCAGGGCGTCTTCCTGCTGAATATATCAGGTAAAACAAGCCTGAAAGAAAGGCTGCTATACCTGCGGAAGCAAACTTTACACCTGTCATCCCTAGCTCTGAATTTTTATTGAAGGCAGCAAGTTCCTTTTGATATCTGTCTTTAGAAATACCTATGAAAACCTGACTCTCAGATGGAATTGAATTGCTTTGGAGAACTGTTGGGCCTTTCATATAGGTTATATACAAACCATAGCCGAGATGAGTATTTATATCCTTACTATCAAACTTTTTCGAGAAGGGCAGGCTGCTAAAGAAGTCCTTACCGTCATAAGGCAGATTTGAAAAAATAGTTTTTTCACCTTGCACAACATAGTAATATATGTCGGTATTTGCCTCAAGGCTTTTCTTTATCTTTAGGTAATGGGCAAGCTGCTCATCTACAAGTTGTTTTTCAATGCTGGTGACCAGACTGTCATATTTCTCATTAATTGCCTTTATATCATTTTCCTTCTTGCTTACCAACTGATTTATTTTATCCTCGACATCCTTGTTTTTTATATCAGTTACTATATCTGGGTCTTTTGGGGTAGCTACATCGGGGTATACAAAGTAGTCCTCACTTATATAGCTTTGATATCTGCTAATTGAATCATAGAATAGATCCTCTATTCTTTGTATTTCGTTTTCTCTCTCTTGATTCAAATTTGAAGTCAGGGAGGTTATATCATCAGGATTGACAGCACCTCCTGTTTTAATATGCTCTTCGTTTTTATAAATGAAGGCAATAATAGATACATCTGATAATGGCTGTAATAGTAAATCTCTCCCAGTCATGCTGTCCTTGAATTCCTTATTCTGAATTGCATCCTCAAAATATGGTGCCTGTAGAAGTCCATATGCCAGAGAAAGCATTCCCAAGACACACAGGACAACAGCCAGAAGCTTAAACCAAGCTGAGTATTTATATTTTTTCGATTTTATATCCAATTCCCCACACCACCTTTAAATATTTTGGCTCTCTAGGATTAATCTCAATTTTCTCGCGTATTCTTCTGATATGAACAGCCACAGTGTTTTCCGGGTTGAAGGAGGGCTCGTTCCAGACAAGTTCATAAATGCTGTCAATTGAAAATACTCTTCCGGCATTTTCACATAGCAGCTTTAATATTTTGTATTCCACCGGTGTAAGCTTAACCGGCTCATTGTCTACCTTAACCTCTTTGGCATTGTCATCAATAACAAGTCCACCGGATTTATATACGCCGGTCTTAGGTACAAAACTACCAAGGAGTACATATCTTCTCAGCAGGGATTTTACCCTGGCCAGTAACTCAAGAGGGTTAAAAGGTTTGGTTACATAATCATCGGCGCCAAGATTAAGTCCGATTATTTTATCCGTATCCTCGGACTTTGCACTGAGCATAAGCACAGGAATATTATGTTTTTCTCTGATCTTTGTTGTAGCCCGAATCCCATCCATTACCGGCATCATGATGTCCATTATTACAAGTTGAATATCTGTCTTTTCAAATACGGTAAGTGCCTCAGCTCCGTTATAAGCCTTAAAAACTGTATAGCCCTCATTTTTAAGATAAATCTCCAATGCATCTACAATTTCCTTTTCATCATCACAAACAAGTATATTCACCCTTAACCTCCATTAAAAAATGTACATACCCCTTATGGCTCAACGGGGCCCAAAAGCTTCACTATAATCGCTTAATTTTATTGAAATGGCAACATTATTATATCACATCTCCTTTTTTACGAATTACCTGTCTTAATGAATTAATCCTGTTGACAATAAGAATAATATCAGGCTTATCTTACTAATTATTTAACATAATTCTTACAATTTTCTTAACTTATAGATACTCTTTATGGTTCTTATTCCTCTGAAATGATAATATATAAATATCTAAAAAAGTAAAGCTGAGGGGTTATAATGAAAAAAATACTGCTGGTACCTGATTCCTTTAAGGGCACTATGGCATCTAAAGAGATATGTGAGATAATGAAAAATACTATACATAGGTTTTACCCACTGGCTGAGATTATCAGCATACCGGTGGCTGATGGAGGAGAGGGCAGTGTAGACGCATTTTTATCTGCAATGGGCGGCAAAAGGGTTCAGCTAACAGTAAAGGGCCCCTACCTTGAAAATTTGGAAAGCTTCTACGGGGTATTACCTGACAACACCGCTGTTGTAGAAATGGCTGCTGCCGCCGGATTACGTTTGGTAGGTGAAAATCGACACGCCGAGCTCACATCCACGTT
>JAEZIV010000228.1 GCA_023436515.1 Bacillota bacterium | reverse complement strand
GGTTAAAAGGCCCAACTGTACAGCAGTTTCAACAGGATTTGGAACTCCTTGCAGGAGTATTGCAAACAGTTGTGCTCTGGTTATTGTTTCCTTTGATACCTCGTCTGTGTCAAATGCTGTGATGATTGAATTAAACAAAGCTTTGTTTTCGCTCAGCTTCTGACTGCTGCCAGCTGTTGAATATGACCCGTTTACCATAAGTTTATCAAACATTTCGGCAGCCGCCTTAACATCCTCAACCTTGAGGGATTTTATTTCATTGAGTACTTTTAGTTTATCTTCATCAGTAATGCCTGCAAGATAATCCAGAGCTGAATTATGGGCACCGGTGAGTTCTCCGGAAGTTGCTGTGTATTCACTGAAGGTTTTCAGTATATACCGTTCCAACTCTTTATCGGTGAGGCTAACATTCCTTAGGAAGTTTGATAATCCCGCAAACACCTCATAGGTTTCCTTAATATTTGGATCTCTATAGGATGCAACCATAAACCCACTGCCGTTAAAACTGGATACACTGTCATATGCTCCGTTACCAAAGCGAATGGCCGGTGTAATATATTTTTCTCCGATTAGTGCTCCTATAGGTAAATATTTCCCGGAGAATTCAGTTCCCATTTTTTCATAGGTTGCTGAGACCATGTTATACTGGACTGCGGTGTCTAAGGCTATACCTTCTTTTATATCCGGTTTTGGCAGCGTTGAATAATCCTGCTTTTTAATTTCGTTTGCAGGTAGCTGCTGTAACAAGCCTTTTATTGCCGTTTCATATTTTGCTACATTGTTTTTATTTCCTGCAAAAACTGCAACCATATTCGTCTTATTTATAAGCAATTTGCTTATAGCTTCCAGCTGTGCTATAACCTCTTCAGGCTTCTCTTCCAATTTCTTTTCAAGCTGCTCAAGGAATTTATAGTAATCAAGGTCGGACAGATATGTATTGTAATTAATGTTGTTATCAAACTGTGCCCTATTTCGGCTGATCAACAGTGAGAAAGGATCATTGCTAATTCTGGTCTTTATGTTTGACTTCAGCAGCTTTACGGTATTTGCAATCTCTGTCTTATTGCTAAATTGTGTGTTAAGCAATACTTCCTTTACCAGTTCAAGCTGCTTATCGTATTCACCGATTAATCCGCCCCAACTGATAGTGAGATAAGGTGTAAAGGAATTGTCCTTTTTCTTTATTGTCGAAATATTAATTGACCCCTGATTAAGATACCGTAATCTCTGAGTATTTAGCTGCTCTCTGCTGTAGTTTTTGGTTTCAAGGCTACCAAGCAGATTGGAATATAGCTTTAGATAGTGCAGTTTATCCGCCGGCACTCCCGATGTATCTAAATAAAGCTCAGTCATTGCTATCTCACCAACATCGGCTTCTGCTGATACCAATCTGATTCCGTTATCAAGCTGAGTATTATTTATTTTGTATTTTTTCACCTCAACAGGGAGCTCCGAAGCATTAACCACTTTAATTGATTCAATGATTTTTTCGTTATCCTCTTTCAGGTTCCATTTTATGTACTCATTTGTAGCTGAAATGATTTTTGCTTTCTCTTCCTTACTCATAGAAGCCTTCAAATCAGATAGCTTCTTCTGCTGCTCCTGCTCCTGCTTCTCAGCCAGCCCGGCTTCGGGAATGGTTGTTACCAATGCAGCATGCCGGTTCTTAATAATGTACTTCTCTATAAGTCCTTCGATATAACCGGTTTTGGCCTTTATTCCTATCTCCTTCAAATTAGGGATCAAGTTGTTCAGGAAATCAGTTTTACCGACATTGGTCCAGCTCTTGGCAATTAGTAATGACACGTTAACTCCCAGCAAACTGTTCTCAGTTAAATTTGAGTTTCCTAACAAGGAGGCTTGAACGACAGCATCAATGGAGTCTTTATTTATACCCTTAGCAGTGATCTCCTGCATGGTACTATCAACCAGCTTCTTGAACTCTTCCGCCTTATTTTCATCCGCATTGTATGCAGAGAATAAAAAAACGGGCTGATAAGTGTTATCCAGCAGGTTAACAGCAACGCTGCCACCTATTTTTTGCCGGTTGAAGGCCTGCTGAAGCGGAGAGGCTTGTTGGTTCAAATACGCCGCTAACACCTGCAAACCAAGGCTGTCCATTTCTGACAAATCAGTCATAGCATATGCATAATCAATTTCTGATGCATTTTTTGTATTTGCATTAGCGGATACCGGGAATTTATATGTTTTTGAAACCATCTCCTTTTTGGGTTCAACCTTTCCAAAATCAAGCTTCATTTCCTTCTTATCATACTTTGACAGAAACTCGTCATTAATAAGCTTGAGGAATTTTTCGTAATCAAGGTTTCCATAAAGTACTATTAAAGCATTTGATGGGTGGTAGTTGTTTTTATGAGTCTTTATCAGATCATCATAGCTGAGATCAGGTATATTCTTCGGGTCTCCACCTGAAATGTTGGCTTGATAACTACCGTCAAATAAGGTATTGAGCACATTTTGATACGCCGAGGTATTGATATTTCCCAGAGAACCCTTCATTTCATTATATACAGTACCTGTTATTGTTAATGGTGCATTTTCATCTGCCATTTCATAACGCCAGGCCTCTCTTGCGAAAATATTCTTATCCTCATAAACTGATGGATTAAACACACAGTCCATATACATATCGGTAAACTTCAGCAGCTGTGCTTCACTCATTGAGGATACCGGATAGGACGTAAAGGTTTGACTTGTAAAGGCATTAATAAATGTACTGTAGGTCTGATTTGCTACAGTAAATAATACATTTTTAATTGGATATTTTTTTGAACCTGAAACTGAAATATGCTCAAGAATGTGATTCACACCGGTATTGTCTACCGCTGGAGTTCTAAAAGTAATATCAAAGGATCTGTTTAAGTCCTTATTTTGTATGTACAATAGCTCCGCACCAGATTTCTCGTGCTCAAAAAGGGCTGCTTTTGCATTAATTATATCCAGATTACTTATTTCAGTGGTTTTAAAGCCTGATATGACCTCTCCCACTTGGGGAAGCTGTTTTAGTCCGGTATTTTCACCGCTTGCCTCAGCCGATACCGGTAATATACTCAACATTAGGCATAAGACCATTACTAGTGAGATAATTCTTTTCATTTCCTACCAATTCTCCTTTTCTAAAAAATGTTTTTGTAAAACGTAGATTTTTACTCTTTACAAATTATATACGATTTCAAATAGGCTTTTGTATGCTAATTTGCTAAATTACTTTCTTGATAGGTTTTTATTCTGCTTATAGTTGGTATAATATGTTATTTCCAGACAATGAAGAATTAAAATATTTTCCACTATTCTGGGTAAGCTAAAATTAATTTAATTTGATATCATGATAGACTTTTGTGATTTGCCCTAGGCTAAATAGTTAATAATGCGCCGCAGGCGCAGATGGGAGATTATATGCAAAACCTTATAGACAAAGCCTTTTCAATGCCAACAAAGTCCTACTGGATAGGAACAACTCCAAAAACAGACTATCCTTCACTTGGGGACAATATCAAAACAGATATACTAATTGTCGGAGGTGGAATAACAGGCTTAACAAACGCAATTATTTTACAAAAGGAAGGCTTTGATGTTGTAGTTATCGACTCCTATAGAATCGCTCTGTCCACCTCAGGTCATACAACTGCAAAGATTACCTCTCAGCATGATTTAAAATATTCAGTCCTTGAAAAAAAGCTAGGTAAAGATGGGGCTAGAAAATATGGTGAAATCAATCAAAAAGCAGTAAAACTCATTGAACTCCTTGTTGAAGATAATAACATAGACTGTGACTTTGAACGGCAGAATAACTATGTGTATACTATGGAGGAAAAACATATTGAAACCCTAGAAAGGGAAGCCTCCACCGCACAGTCACTGGGTTTACCCGTTGAGTATACGACTGCTCTAGAACTACCCTTTCAAGTAAAAGGCGCAGTCTGCTTCAAAAATCAGGCCCAATTCCATCCCAGAAAGTATTTACTGGAGCTTGCAAGCTTATTTGCTCAAAGGGGCGGTCATATATATGAGAATACTACCGCAATTGATATTCACGAGGACAGGGAATGTAGAACCACAACCAGAGATGGGTTTCATATTTTGTCCGATAAGGTTATAATAGCCAGTCATTTTCCCTTCTATGACGGGGGAGGCCTCTACTCAACACGCATGTATGCAGAACGCTCCTATTCCATAGCTGTAAAAGCAGATATCAAGGTAAGCTCCGGTATGTATATATCCTATGAGAAGCCTACACGGTCTATTAGGACCCAGCCTTTTAATGATGGTGATCAACTATTGATTATTGGTGGCGAGCATCACAAGACCGGACAGGATGACAATGAGCTTGAGCATTATAAAAAGCTCATAAATTATGCAGAAGATAGCTTTAAGGCAACGGAGGTGTTGTATCGGTGGTCTGCCCAGGATTACACAGCGATGAATGAAATACCCTTTATAGGCCACATTACAGGCGGAAAGCCGAACATTTTTATTGCGGCTGCTTACCAGAAGTGGGGTATGACCACAAGTACTGTTTCGGCAATGATAATAAAGGATATTCTAACAAAAGGGAAAAGCGAGGCTGAAGAAATATTTGCTCCCTCTCGGGTTTCCACCATGGAATCAGCCAAAAATTTTGTTAAAGAAAATTTAAATGTTGCAGGAGAACTCATTGGAGGTAAAATTAAAAAGCTGCCGGATAACATTTCTCTTGAGCTGGGTGAAGGCAAGCCTTTAACCTTTGAGGGTAAAAAAGCAGGCGCTTACAGGGATATTGAAGGTAATTTGTTTGTAGTGGATACCACCTGCAAGCACCTGGGTTGCGAAGTACGGTGGAACTCTGCCGAAAAAAGCTGGGATTGCCCCTGTCATGCATCCAGGTATAGTTTCGATGGTACGGTTCTTGAAGGTCCGGCCTTAAGGCCTCTGGACAGACTCCTCTAAAATTAAGAGCTACCGGCACAAAATTAACGCCTTACCACCAGCAGTAATGTAATATTATCCTATGTACTAAAAAACTGCCCTTTAGATTTTATGGGGTATCGAATATATTTTAAAAGAACAAAGGGAGCATAAAAAGCAATCCAGAGTATACATCCAAGTAAAAATGTAGGTATCAGATACCAGGGGCTTCCCACCATATCAGCAAATAGTTCCATGGGAGAACCTGGTGCAGGATATCTAAGGAAAAAGTAGTTCCCTCCTGTAAGTTGATTTACCGGAGCTATTAGCAGCGCAAAGCCAATGAGCATTCCAATTACCTTAGGCAGTTTTCTTATATCCGGCCTGAAGTCCAGGCAAAAAACCATAAAAATAGGTATAATACATATCAAGCCATGAACCAGCATGGTCTGTATGTATATAAAGTGTAGTGAAGGATAATAGTATACATCCGGAGTCAGGAGTGTCATTAATGCCGGTGCCAAACCAACCGCATAGGAGTACTCCATAAGTAACGGCTTTCGTGTAAAGGCCATTATCGGCAGAATCAATGACATAAGACTGCACAAGTGAAGCGGGAGAGTGTATCCCCAGGAGAACTCTCCGATGCTTCTATACCACAGCATCTGAGCTGCTTCAAGAACCGGTAGCAGCAGTGCCATGCATTTTACAGCCCTCCATTTGCTTTTTGTACTTTTTCCTTTGAAGATTACAATAATGAGCACCCCCAAACAGGCCACTGCAAACAAAGCCAGCAAATGCTGTATTGAGAAAAGCTCATTTCGCATATTCTTTGGAATATCTTTTATGTAAGCAAAAAAGTATTTATCCATTGTTTTTCACCCCTAATATTAAGTTATGTTAATATATATTCCAGGATATGCTCCCACATGATTGACTTAACCCTGTTTTTTTCTTAAAATAGTTGTATGCGAAAAAATATAGACTATAGGTCCGGAGCAGATGTTTTTGGCATACCGGGCAATGGAGGTTAAGATGAGACGAGATGAGATCAGTAAAGTGATTCTCCCTGAAAGTGAAATTCCAAGGCAATGGTATAATGTCGTTGCAGATATGCCGAATAAACCGGCACCCTATTATAATCCCAGCACCCTAAACCTAATAGCACCAGACGACATGAAGGCTATTTTCCCTGACGAGATTATCAGGCAGGAAATGACAACCGACCGATATGTTGATATACCTGAAGAGGTACGTGAAATGTATAAGCAATTCAGACCCAGTCCACTTTATCGTGCAAGGGGTCTTGAAAAGCAGCTTGGTACTACAGCACGAATTTACTATAAATATGAAGGTACAAATGCAACGGGCAGCCATAAGTTAAATTCCGCTATACCACAGGCGTACTACAATAAAGTTGCAGGAATTAAGAGACTTGCTACTGAGACCGGCGCAGGCCAGTGGGGAAGTGCATTAAGCCTTGCAACAAGTCAGTTTGGTTTGGAATGCTCCGTTTATATGGTTAACGTAAGCTACCAGCAGAAGCCCTACAGACGTTCCTTTATGAAGACCTTTGGCGCCAGTGTTGTAGCAAGCCCCAGCACACTTACAAACTGCGGCAGAAGTATACTGGAAAAAGATCCTCAGTGTTCAGGCAGTCTGGGTATCGCTATCAGCGAAGCTGTAGAGGATGCTGCAACTCATGCAGACACAAATTATGCACTGGGTAGTGTATTGAACCATGTTTGCCTTCACCAGACAATTATCGGAATAGAAGCTAAAAAACAAATGGAAATGCTCGACGAATATCCTGATGTAATATTTGCCTGTTGTGGTGGAGGAAGCAATTTTTCAGGCATTACCTTCCCATTTTTGCAGGATAAATTTAAGGGAACCAAGTTAAGAGCAGTTGCTGTTGAACCTTCTGCCTGCCCTACCTTAACAAAGGGAGTATTTGCGTATGACTACGGTGATACTGTAAAAGTAGCTCCAATAACCAAAATGTATACTCTTGGCCATGATTTTATTCCGGCAGGCATACATGCAGGTGGACTCAGATACCATGGAGACTCTGCAATAGTGAGTCAGCTCTATAACGATAATATCATAGAAGCAAAGGCCTATGGACAAAAATCAGTATTTGAAGCTGCTATTACCTTTGCAAGAACAGAAGGTATCGTACCTGCTCCTGAATCGGCACATGCAATCAGAGCCGCAATAGATGAAGCACTTTTAGCTAAGGAAGCAGGAGAGGAGAAGGTTATTTTATTCTGCTTAAGTGGACATGGGTATTTTGATTTTGCTGCCTATGAAAATTACTTTGAAGGAAAGCTTGATGATATCGAGTATTCCTGCGATGCAACAGAACTCAGCCTGAAGGGTTTACCAAAAATCTTATAGGAAGTATATCCCTTTTGCAGGAATGCACTTTTGCCCTCAAAACTATTAGTAAAAATAAGGCTAAAAAACAAGAGCTTACATAACTGTTACATCAACAAGCTGTTGATAAACTTTTATGTAAGCTCTCTTTATAACTATCAGCTATGCTATAAGAGGTAACCTCTATTGTGTTATCTGTCCAGTACCAGCGACTTTACCAATGCAAAGTATTCTCTAAGAAATACATTGGGATATATGTACCAGGGTGTGTTCGAGCTCATTCCATAAGCCTTAAGCCCCACTCTTTCAGCCAGTATTTTTGATCTGAACATATGGAAGTCATTGGTAATAATCATTACCTTTTCAGGAGGGTAGCCAAACTGCTCCTCATATACCTTTTTGGAATAAAGCATATTCTCATAGGTGCTGGTTGCCTTCTCTTCTTTAATAATGAACTTCTCAGGTATACCACGCCTGACAAGATACCTTTTCATTGCTTCTGCTTCAGTAATTGTTTCACCGATACCCTGCCCACCTGATACTATGATGCTTACCCCCGGGTTCTCAGCTGCATATTGAAGTGTGTTATCCAACCTTTTTGCCAAAACCAGGGTTGGAGTCTCCCCTTTAAGACCAGCCCCGAGAACTATTACACAATCTGCTGCTTTATCCTTTTCGGAAATGGCTGAGCTTATTAACAGCACAGTTACAGTAATGAACGAAATCATCCAAAGGGTAAACATAACCAAAGTGAATTTCCCAAGCTTATTATACAGCATTGGATTTATTCGATAGACTTTTGTCTTAACAAAAATAAGCCCAAGAATAATGATTATACCCCCGACCCCCGGAAGTAAAATACCCAAGTCCATACTCCCGCTCCTGCTGCGCATGATCAGCGTATCCAAAATACCTATAACCGCAGCAACAAGCAAAAAAATCTTGCCAAACCTAATCCCCTTCACTGCTTCACCTGCCCCTTTAAAACTCTATAGTTCTGCTTTGCATTCCGGAGGAAGCAAATTTATACTTATTACCATCTACTGCTTTGGAAAAGGTTCCATTAAAATTAAAGTGATCTGCTTCCACATTTGGCTGGCCATCAACAGTGACCTGAAGTAAGTTAATATCCGGCAGATTGAGAAGTGTCATTGCGAGAATATTTGTATTTGTTATGCCTCCTGCACTGCCCATATTGAATAGGGCTGCTATTTCCTTTGGCAGGTCAACAGTTAACATGCCCTCGTTAACCTCGGCTTTACTGATTTTCAAACCTGAAGCTTCCAACAGCTTGTTTATGGCTGAAACCTTATCTTCCTCATAGAGCTTTTTGCTCACTACAACATTTACAATTTCTTTAGGATTGTCATAATTATCCGGATCATAATTATAGAATTTAAGTGAGATTGTTTCCTCGTTTTTAGTATCGCCGTCCTTGTCAGCTTCAATTAAACCAGAGTTTTGCGCGGTTGAAGGAGCGGCAACACCGGTTGTTGTAGATGGAGAGGTGGTACCGGGTGTGTTTAAGGCAGGATTGTCATTATTTTGGTTATAGACTTTTAACACATAAATAAGCAACCCCACGAGAATTATAATGAAAACGAATAATACTGCAACTAAAACCTTGAGCTTCTGCTTGTTTGTCATCTGAATAGCCTCCTTAATTATTGTATAGTGTGAATTTTAATTGGCACACTTTTATGTCGAAATTATACTGCTCAATTTGAATTAGGCTGCCTTTGTTGTGTGGAATTATTGTGCTTATACTAATCAGGCTGCCCGAGTGTTATATTGGCTTTAAAGTAGCTTCTGCTCCCTGTCTCATCCATACCATCTACATAAATAGTGCCTGTGCTTAGCTGCGAAATATCCTTAAACAGAAGGATTGAATCACCCGCAAAAGCTTCACTTATATAGTTCACCTGAATTGAATCAACAGAATACTGTCCATGCTTCTCTAATGTAAAGCAGTCTGTAATATAGTCAATATACTTTGAATTGTTCAGGTGTCCGTTTATGTCAATATCACTGTAGCCTATTACCTTTTTATATACTTCAATCCGCTGTTGGCCCCCTTTGACCTTTCCTATACGTCCATCGATTGCTCTTACTGAGCTATAACTTGAAAGCCTGGAAGGAAGTTCATCGGTTTTCTTTAGCTCCCTGTTCGCTAAGTCCAATATTATCCAACTGGATATTGCTTTTACAAGTATATTTCCCTCCAAATCTCTAACAATAAAGTCCCTCTCAAATTCCAGTTTCTTTGGTTCCAAAGGCCAGGTTTCCAAGAAAATATCCTCATTCAGTCTTGGCAACCGTTCAATCTTAACCAATATTTTAACAAGAACCCAGGTCACTCCAAGCTCCTTCTGAAGAAATTCCACCCCAAACCCAAGATTCTCAGCGTGTATGCTGGCTATGTCCTGAAAATAATTAAATAAAGCGCTGATTTTCAAATTTTTATAGTAATCTGCATCACCATAGTCAACATGGTATTTCTTTTTATAAACAGAAACAGCTTCCATCTCTTCTCTCCTAAAAACCTATCTTAATAAGATATTTGCCCACAACATTATCCAATGGAACACAACCGATATTTCTGCTATCCGTGCTCTCATTCCTGTTATCCCCCATGACAAATATACTGTCTTCAGGGACTTTTATCTTTTCATCAGATTCGTATATCATGGGCTCCTTTATGTAGTCTTCATCAAGTGTCTCTCCATTTCTGATAACCTTTCCATCCTTAAACTCAAGCTCATCTCCAGGTTTTCCAATGACTCTTTTTACCCAAAATATCTCATCAGTATTGCCTGTAATTTTTGTTACAATCAGATTGTACTTAAGTGTATCCTTGACATTATCAATAAAGCTACGCTTTCTATCTACTCGGCTATCAATTATTACTATATCCTTATAATCAGGAGTTCCATGAAATATATTCTGAGTCTTATTAATGATTATCTTGTCTCCGTTATTTAGGGTGTTCTTCATTGAGGGACCAATTACGCTTGTTGGCTGAAAGAGAAATATTACTGCAATAAGCGCTACAATTATTGAAATAAGGATTGTTCCCATCCAACTTAATACTTCTTTAAGTATTTTCATCTTGTCTCCGTTTCTAGTTTCTCTCCGGGAAACTCTCGTGCGTCAATATGTTTAGACAGTATCTATAAAAATTTGTTCCAAATAGTATACGAAAAACATTGATATTTGTATGCTAATTTCATTTTTTCAAGCTATAATGCGCTGAGGCAGCTTACCTACTAAAAAAAATTATAGCTGTAATAACAATATTAAAATAATTGATTTATGTCTCAATCAAAAAGCAACCATTAAGGCTGCTTTTTATTATATGGTATTATTATGTCTATTCTCCATACTATTTTACTTTAATACCAAAAATCTTTTTTGCGTAACTCCCCACGACAATCGTATCGTTGTATATAGCTGGAGATGATTCAACATTTAGCTCCAGGGATACTGAATCAAGGGTTTTTCCATTCATAGGATCAACAAGGTGCATTTTCCCCGCGTAGTCGCTGTACACCATATAGGTCTTTCCATCTGAGCTCTTAAAATCAAGGGGTGAGCACCAGCTATAGGCTGAAAGCTTCTTCTTCCATATCTCTTCGCCAGTCTTTTTGTCCAGTGCAACCATAGTTCCATCAGTGTTAGAGCCGGTAAAACAGATATTGAAAATAACCATATTGCTGATATCATCCTTACCAAGTACAGGAGTTCCAAGGGCTCCTCCATTGATGTAGTAATTGTATACACATTGGTAATCCTTCTGCCATATCAGTTCACCGGTCAATGCGTTGAGTTTCCTGATATTGCAGTCAGCCACCGCTGCTTTACCATTTGCTCCTCGCTTGTCAACCTGATTTGCCGTATATAGGAATACACCTTCCTCGGTCTCTTCTATTACGATTGTAGCATCTGTATCATCCTTTGTTTCATATATCCAAACTGGGCGCATAGTATTCAAATCCAGACACTGTAGGGTGCCCCCGTTATCACAGAAGTACATGAAGTTTTTATATACGGCAGGTGAATTTTCAATCCCCTGTTCATCATTAAATGGACTTCTGTAACGATATTTTGTGAGCTGTGGTGCCATTGAAAGGGTACCGGCCTCCTTGTCAAACTTTGTATTAAGCTTAACTCTGTACACAACACCATTCTCTCCGCAATTCAGCAGGGTATCTGTGTTTCTGTCCAGCAGCGCCGAGGAATCATTCGCCCCCCAACCTCTGAAGGCAACCTCATCTCTTCCGAATATAGAGTATATTTCCTTCTGATCCAATAAGTTAATAATTCTATATTTATATTCCGCAAACTTACCGTTGTTTTCATTTATACCCATCCCTGTATAAAGCACAGGATAGCCTCTTGGGTCAACCATACCGGTGCCCTTGATGGGGTATCCGATTTCAATTTTATTTCTTGTCGGCTTACCTGTTTCCAGATCCAAAAAGTAAATATTTCCGTCAAGAGCAGGATAAATTACCTCAACAAGATCCTTGGACTTCATCTCTTCATTAATGTTCATAAGCTTTCTGACGTCTTCATCCCAATGTATCAGAAGAGGCTGTCCAGTCCAACCTGTTCCCGGCCAATAGCTGTTGTGAGCTGCAATACTGCCAAGCCCATCCTTTTCCCATATTATTTCAAGCTTCTTCTCTGAAACCGTTCTTGTTCCAAAGGATGCGCTATCTCTGTAATTATTTCCTCTGAAGGCAGTTACACCTTCAAGCTCAGAATATTCTTGTGGAGAACCAAATTCGATAACATCCTTTTTCCTAAGGGTGAGCTCTTTTATCGGCGTATTATTTCTGAACAACCAAGATTTCATTATAAGTCCATTTGCCAAGGTATTATCCAGAGCAGATTCTGTAAAAGCTTTATCTCCATCAAATTCTGCCTCCTCCTTCCAAGAGGATTTCAGCTTCTCAGGATCAGTCATTTCCTCAGGCATTGGGTCAGCCACAGGCTCAACCTCAGGCTCTTCATCAATTCCCTCTGTATCCTCTGCCACGGTTGAATCCGATGGAGTACCATGAGTTTTCTTTGCAGAGGTGCCTGCTGTGATATCCTCGCCTTTATCTAAAACCTTACTTAGACCAATCCATATACCTGTTGTTATCAAAGCTAGTATTAAAACAGTGATAATGGTTTTAAGCCTGCTATTCGCTCTTCTTCTTCTGTATTTTCTCATATTATTACTTGTCCGCCTGGTGTAGACATATGTAAAAAATAGTCTTGCACGGGCTAGTTACC
>JAEZIV010000199.1 GCA_023436515.1 Bacillota bacterium | reverse complement strand
CGATATATCTATCAAAAGCTCCTTCTTTCATAAGCTCCAGAAGCTCCTTCCTGATTTTTAGTTCGGAAATGTTGTACCCATGTGCAGATGCTATTATTTTTACGCCTGAGTTCAGAACCTTTTGTATGGCATTACTGTCACCCTGAGTTCCAATTTCGTCGGTTATAATAATATTTGGCGACATACTTCTTAACAGCATTTCCATTCCTAAAACCTTTGGACATCCGTCCATAACGTCGGTCCTCACCCCCACATCATTCTGGGGAACTCCTTTATTGCATGCTGCAATTTCAGACCTTTCATCAACAATCCCCACTTTAAGTCCCCTGAAATTCAGATCCCTCTCACCATTGCTCAGCAGTCTGGCCATATCACGAAGAATTGTTGTCTTGCCGCTCTGTGGCGGCCCTATAATCATGGTGTTGTTGATATCGCAGTTACCCTTGATAATATATTGAATTATCTGTTTAGAGCAGCCTGTTATCTCTCTTGCCACTCGAATGTTCAAACCATTCAGATCCTTGATATTTTTTATCTGACCCTCCTGAACGATAACCCTCCCGCTTAGTCCTATTCGGTGTCCCCCTTTCAAGGTAAGATACCCAGACTTAATCTCCTCCTGGAAGGCATATACTGAGTTTTCACTCATTAACTCAAGAGTCTTGATTATTTCATTTTGTGCTACAATGCACCAATCCTTACTGTACGGTGATAGCCCTCCGTTAATATCTATGAAATAGTCGTTATCTCCGATAAAAACCATAAGCGGTTTACCGGCTCTCATTCGTATTTCCTGAAGATTGTCCAACTTTACACTATCAAGCTTCAGTATTATTGCCTTTATACTTGGTATAAGATAAGGCAGAATGTCTCTTTCAACAGCTTTAATCATATGTATGCCCCTGCCCGGCATTTCCAACAAGAACGTCAAGGAAATGTGTATTTTACTTGATAGAAATGTCCGGAGCTAGGTACCTCCTTTATTGATTTTAATTTTTATCAACCTTATACAACTCCTAAATAGATTTATATATATATATTAGGCTTTGTCCAAGTTTATGCCTAAAAAACAAACTTTGCGTAGTATTGATTTTGAACTGTGGATTGATTGAAAACTGTGAAAAAAAACAGAGGGTGTAGCCTTTCAGCTACACCCTCTGTTTTTTTCTTAGGTTCTTATTTTATTTAATTGATATCTTTTTCTTCATACTCCTTGTTGTTACATAAAACAGTATACCTGCCATCAGTATTTGGAACAAGTAGCCACCGAGTCCTAATACAAAGCTGGAGATCTCAACACCGTTAAAGCTGTCAAGGAGGAAGCCAAACATATTTTTACTTGAAAGCTCTATCCCTATTTTATCCAGAACATCAATCCTCAAGGAAAACGGTACAAAAACAGTGAATATCGCCTCAATGATCTGTAATATTATATTAGTAACAATAAATATCAGGAAGGCAGACGCGGGACCCATGCTATAAAATAGCGGACTGTTTGACAGTGTAATTGCAAAATATATTTGCGCCAGAAAATACAAGGTTGCCAGAACAATCAACGGAATAATCAAGTAAGTAAACTTCTCCATACCATAACTCTCAAGAACACCCCATACTACCGTAAGCTCTCCCGTAAGACCAAGTCCATACAAACTTAAATACATGGAGAAGCAACATACAATATAGCTGATTATCATCCAACAGAAAGCTACAATAGCTTTTGATGCCAGCAATAACTTGGGTTCTACAGGAAGAGTAAACATTAGATAGCCTTCATTGCTGTAAAGGTTTTTATAAAACCTAAGCACAATTAATATAAAGGTTGTAAATGCTACCGCTATTCCCATAAGCATAAGAAGTACAGAAGAGGTTACTTCAAACCAGCTGATTCCCAAGGTCTTTGCCGAAAGCACCATACCAGCAAAAATCAAGGCTATAAGATAAAATAAAGGTATGATTCGCGCTGTTTCTTTAAACTCATATTTTAATAATTTTCTTAACATTTGAACACCTCCTCAAATAATTCAACTACTGACTTACCACTATTCTCACGTATATTATCAGCGGTATCGTCTACAAGAATGCTGCTGTTTCCCACCATGATAACCCTGTCAAATATCCTTTCAACATCATAGATCAAATGAGTTGAAATAAGTACAACCGCATCCTCGGAGTAATTGTTTAGAATAATATCCAGCATTGACTTTCTGGATGCAGGATCAAGTCCCCCCAACGGCTCATCCAAAAGATATATTTTTGCTCTTCTGGACATTACCAGTATTAGCTGAATCTTTTCCTGCATGCCCTTTGACATGCTCTTAATTTTTTGCTCAGGGTCAAGCTTAAACTGTTCAAGCAATGCCTCTGCTTTGCTCCTGTCAAAGTCAGAGTAAAAGTCCTGAAAGAAATCCAGTGCCTCCCTGGCTTTATAGTTCTCAGATAAATAAGTTTTTTCCGGTAGATAGGATATAATGGATTTAGTATATACTCCCGGTTTCTCTCCATCTATCAATACAGTTCCGCTATAGTCATTGATAAGTCCTGCCATTATCTTTATCAAAGAGGTTTTACCGCAGCCATTTGGACCCAAAAGTCCAACGATTGTTCCGCTTTCCAAAGTTAGTGAAATATTCTCCAGAACCCTTCTGGACCCATATTTTTTGTGCAATGAGCTTATTTCTATGATTTTACTCATTTTCTCCGTCCCCCTTTTTCTGGTTCAATTTATCGCTTACAATATATATTATTTCTTTATTCTTATACCCAAGCTTTTTCATGGATTGATAGAAGCTCTCGGTATATTCTTCAGCCATTTCTGCTTTAGCCTTCAATATTTTTTCCTGATCCTGTGATACAAATCTTCCGGAGGTCCTCTCAGTATAGAGCAAGCCATCCCTTTCCAGTTCCGCTAATGCACGCTGCATTGTATTCGGGTTAACAGAAAACTCAACTGCAAGGTCTCTTACCGAGGGCAGTCTTTGTCCGGGTTCCCATAGTCCGGCCACAATCTTCAGTTTTACATCATTCATTATTTGAATATATATAGGCACATTTGATGAAAAATCATTTGGCATTTAATCACCTCATCCTTCTCAATACTTACTTCATTTTTTCTTGTCATGCTCTTCCCATGTAATTTTATAGCTACCCTTGTGCTTGTCACCTGTCACTTTTACTATATACTTTCCGGGCTCCTCCAGAATTACCTTGAAATTTGAGGTAGGTATATCGGTGCCTTCATAAACCTTTTCAGGCTTTCCTTTCTTCTCCTGTTCTCCCTCATCGTCTCCCTTATTCTCCTTCTCAATAACCAAATCGAGCTTTCCGGCCTCAGAAACAATATCCACCTCCACCTCCACTGTCTGGTCTTTCTCAACACTCAGCTTTGTCGCTTTGTAGCCGGTAAATTTCTTGTATGACATTGACATTTTGGAGCCTGTATTAACCTCAACCGACATGGATGTTGTTCCACTCCCGTAGGTACATCCATTAATTAGTGTTGTAGAAAGAACTATAAACAGGATAAAGAGCAGCTTAGATAACTTTTTCATATATTTCTCTTCCTTTCTGAAAACATTGTATTACTGTATTGTTGTACTAATCTCTTAATACAATAATACAATAACTGTATTAAGGTGTCAATACAATTTTAAAAATGTTCAACTTTTAGCCAAAAAAAACTACCGACTTATTTTTTGTCGGTAGTTTTTTGCACTAACTAATTATTTCTCATCCTCTTTATCCTCGCAACCACAATCGCAGTCACAATCATCGTCTTCGCAGCCACAATCGCAATCCCATTCCAATTCGATTTTCTTGTGGCAGCTTGGGCACTCGATTGATTCAGCGTCCTCATCAATCAGCTCGAGATCAACTTCTATTTCATCTCCGCAATATGGACATTCGATTGTTTCGAATTCTATTTCATCCTCGTCTTCGTATACAATCTTTTCGAGTTCGGCAAGATCTTCATCAATACCATCAACCTGCTCACTCATCTCGTCCTGTATTTCCTCTACATCCTCGAGTGCAAGGGCAATGTCGTCCAAAACATCAATGATAGCAGTAAAAAGCTTGCCTTCATTTGTCGTACTATCAATCTTCATTCCTTCAGCTAAACCTTTACTGAAAGCAACTCGTTCGCTTATATAACTCATACTCCTACCTCCTCATTATTTTTTGATAGAGTATATGTTATTTGTTTACTCTTTCCATGTAATCATTTGTTCTGGTGTCTATTCTTATTATATCACCAGTATTAACAAAAAGCGGTACTTTTATAACTGCACCTGTTTCAACAGTAGCAGGCTTTGTTGCGCCTGTAGCAGTGTCACCCTTAAAACCGGGATCAGTCTGGGTAACTTCAAGTTCTACAAAGGTTGGTGGCTCAATACCAAATACATTTCCTTTGTGAGAAAGGATTCTTACAACCTCATTTTCCTTAACAAGATCAAGTGTATTTCCTATTGCCGACTTATTTATCGGAAGCTGTTCATAGGATTCAACGTCCATGAAATAGTACAAATCTCCATCATTATAGAGGTACTGCATATCTTTTCTTTCAATATGCGCCTTTGGCATTTTGTCAGTTGGATTAAAGGTTCTTTCAACTGTAGCACCTGTTACAATATTCTTCAGTCTTGTTCTTACAAAAGCAGCTCCTTTACCTGGCTTTACATGCTGAAATTCAACAACCTGAAAAATGTTGTTGTCCAGTTCAAAGGTTACACCGTTCCTAAAATCACCTGCTACTATCATAACTTACCTCCAAGATATAAAAAGATTACATTTTATAAATTAATGAATAACATAAAAACTGATTTTTTTAACTGTATTCTAGATTATATTAAATTAATTTTACATATAAGGCAAGTAAAATTTTAAATCTGCAGATACTCCTACTATAAAATAATCAATTCTTTTGAAGCCTGAGTTAGAATCTGAGGCTTCTCATCTCTTATTATTATTGTATCTTCTATTCTTACACCACCCAAGCCCTCAACGTATATTCCCGGCTCCACTGTTACTGCCATGTTATTTTGAAGTACCTTGGTGCCTCCAAGAGAAAGTCTTGGTGCTTCATGTATTTCAAGTCCAAGACCGTGTCCAAGACCATGTCCGAACTTACCCTCAAAGCCCTTACCATAAATGATATCTCGTGCTATTTTGTCAACCTCTTTGCCAGTACGTCCGCTGATAGCCCCCTGTTCTGACACCATCTGAGCTTCAAGAACTATATTATATATGTCAATAAGCCTTTTATCAGGCTGTCCCAGGAAAACAGTTCTGGTTATATCTGAACAGTAGTGATTGTATAAGGCTCCGAAATCTATAGTAATTGCATCGCCCAGCTCAAGCTTTTTATGAGATGCAACTCCATGGGGCATGGAGGACCTTAGGCCTGAAGCAACTATTGTTTCAAAGGAAGGACCAGTTGCACCCAGCTTTTTCATTCTGTACTCCAGCTCAGCGGCAACGTCAAGCTCGGTAATTCCCGGCTTAATTAATGGAAGTACCTGCATCAGTGCTTCATCGGCTATCATTACTGCTTTATTTATTATCTCGATTTCCTGCTCATCTTTTATGCAGCGCATCTCTTCAATTACATTTCCGATACCCTTTAATACTACATTCTTAAGCTTATTTGATATTGTGATAAAAGCAGCGTAACTTACTTCATTGTCTTCAAAAGCAAGGGCCTTTACATTCTCAGAGTTTAATAGTTCCTGGATTGTATCATTAATATCCGGTTTATGCATAACAATTTCAAATAGCGGCGCTTGTGCACCAGCCTGTTCCGTATACCGGAAATCAGTGAGAAGGTACGCCTTGTTTGCAGTAATTAAAAGATTTGCCGAGGTTCCTGTAAAACCGGACAAATACATGTAATTCTCTCTTTTTGTGATAAGAGCTCCATCCAACTGCATTTCTGCCAGTTTATTTCGAAAGCTCACTAATCTTTTTTCTAGATTCTCAACACTAAACATTATATGCCTCCAATAATAACCATTTAAATAAAAATTCTTCGACCTATAATTTACATATTGGCCGCAGCGTGCAGGGCAAGGATATAGCTCATTTTTCCAAAGCCGCAGATCTGTCCCACACAAACCGGTGCTATGACCGAAGTATGTCTGAATTCTTCTCTGCTATGTATGTTTGAAAGGTGAATTTCTATGGTAGGGATTTCTATCGCTTTAATGGCATCTCGTATTGCTATGCTGTAATGAGTATATGCACCGGCATTTATAATTACCGTTTCGTATACTCCCCGGGCAGCATGGAGCCGATCTATGATCTCTCCTTCATGATTACTCTGAATAAAATCTGTTTCCAGACCTAGCTGTTCAGATGTAATATTAACAGCCTTCGCAATGTCCAAAAGGGTTTCACTCCCATATACCCCCTTCTCCCGAACTCCCAGCAGATTGAGATTTGGACCATTCACAATTAAAACCTTCATTTAAAAACCCCCTTAATGTAGTCACCACAGGTCAGTTACTCATACATTCCTCTGGCTTTTTCATATATCCGTTTCATTTCCAGAGCATCTTCGGCCATCATTCCCCTTGACTCGCAGATAATAACCGGCTCCATCCTTCTCTTGACCAATACGGGTGCAAGCTGCTCAAACTCCGGGCCGTACTGCTTGTCAGAGAAATTCCAATGCCGTTTTTCTCCGCCCTTAGAGAATTCGATCCGACTGAAGTGGCAATGAATATTTTTAGTCCTCTCCTTGCCGATTGAATTCTCTATTATATCTATAACGTTGGCAAAATCCTCTTCAGAATTTAATCTTCCAAGTCCTCTGGCGTGTACATGCCCAAAGTCAATGGTAGGTATTAGCCTATCATCCAACCTGCACATTTCCAAAATCTCCTCAATAGTTCCCAATTGGTTGTGCTTTCCCAACACCTCGGGACAGAGGTGCACGTCCCCGAAGCCTGCAGCATCAGACAGCTCCACTGTGTCCCGAAGAACCTCCAGTGCGTACTTCAGGGCAACTGCTCTGCTAACTTTGCTGCAGGAGCCGGTGTGAATAACTATCCGCTTGGCTCCCATCCACTTGGCAACCCTAAGTGTCTCCAACACATATCTTTTGGAATTTTCCCTTTTTTCCTCTTCTTCACTTGCCATGTTTATATAATATGGAGCATGTATACTCATGAATATATTGTTTTCCTCTGCCTGCTTACCAATCTCCCGTGCAGTGGACTCCCCCACATTGACTCCCTTTGTACATGAGTATTCGTATGCATCCAAGCCCATGGCTGCCAGCCAGGCCGGCATCTGTGAAGATGCTTTAAAGCCTTGCTCATAAAAACTGTCAGAGTTACCAGATGGTCCGAATTTTATCATTAGTCTCTCCTGTTGGACTTTATTTCAACGCCTTCAATATAGTGTTTGTATCATACTATCCAGTATACTAGCTATTTTTAGGCAATCTCTTCTATTTCAAATTACTTTCCAGGAATACCTTCATTGCTTTATAGCACATATAGACATCTATTTTGCTTGTAATTTCAACAGGTGAATGCATTGAAAGGATAGGAACACCGCAATCAAGGACATCAACTCCGAGATTGGCAACGTGCTGTGCAATTGTTCCGCCTCCGCCCTGATCCACTTTCCCAAGCTCCGCAGTATGCCATATTATGCCATTTTGATTGAACAGATTTCTAATTAAACCCATTAACTCTGCACTGGCATCACTGGCATCATATTTCCCTCTGGAACCTGTATATTTCTGAACTACTACTCCATTGCCCATATAGGAGGCATTTCTTTTCTCATACACTTCCTGAAATGTTGGATCTACACCGGGATTGACATCAGCTGAAAGCATAAAGGAATTTTCAAGGCACTGATTAAGAAGAATATCAGAATAATTGTCACTTGCAAGATATAACAATTTGGATATAAAGCTTTTAAGGAAATTTGATTGAGCTCCTGTATTTCCCATGCTTCCTATTTCTTCCTTATCCGTCAATATGCAAAGTGCGGTTTTATCACTGACTTTTAAATCCAGCATCGCTTTCACACATGTATAGGCACAAACTCTGTCATCCTGACCATATGCTCCAATCATGCTCTTGTCAAAACCTATATCTCTTGCCTTAAAGGCAGGCACAGCCTCAAGCTCTGCTGATAGAAAGTCCTCCTCCACCATACCGTACTTTTCATTTAAAATTTTTAATATATTTAGTTTGATTTTATCCTTGATTTTCTTGTCATTGTATGGTCTTGAGCCAATTAGTAAATTAAGGCCCTCCCCGGTTACAACCTCCGTTGCCTTCTTCTGCATCTGATCCTGTGCAAGGTGAGGAAGCAGATCTGTTATAGTAAATACCGGATCGGTTTCATCCTCACCAATACAAATTTCAACTTTAGTACCATCTGCCTTTATGACTACACCATGCAGAGAATAGGGTATAGCAACCCATTGATATTTCTTTATTCCGCCGTAATAATGCGTCTTAAGCAATACAAGACCGGAATCCTCATACATCGGATTCTGCTTTATATCAAGCCTTGGTGAATCAATATGTGCACCTACCATATTTATTCCGTCAGCAATAGCTTTATCCCCGAGAATAGCAAAAGCTACCGCTTTATTCTTGTTTATCGAGTAAACCTTAGCACCCTTTTTTAGTTTCTTTCCCTGCTTTAATAAGTCCTTTAAATTCTCATACCCGCTCTTAAGCAGCTCCTTTTCTACGTGAGAGGCAAACTCTCTCTCAGTCTTACCCTTATCAAGATATTCCTTGTAATTTTCACAGAGATCGTAGGCCTTCCTAATCTCATTCTCACTGTGTTCCCACGCATTTTTAGTTTCATAGGACAGCTTATCTTTTAATTCCTCTGCTTGTGACTTTTGCTCGCTCATATCTATATCTCCTAACTGAATATAATTTGAAATCCCTTTTTTGACTAGAATCAAAAAAATTGATAATATTACTTTAGCTATTAAAAGAATGAAATATTGTTAGTAATATTATCTTTATCTATAATTAAAATATCCACTTCACAAGCTCATTAACACGAAGAGGATAATTTATTTTACCAAACTATAGCAATATTGAAAACCCTGTTGCAAAAGTATATATGTTTTCTGGCTGATTAAACAATGAAGTTATTTGAATAAAAAGGAGTTCCTAAATATGTATGACAATCACATCCACTCGACCTTTTCTACAGACTCGGAAATGGTTGCAGAAGCTGCCTGCAGAAGAGCTATAGAAATAGGTTTAACCGGCTTGGTATTCACAGATCATGTGGATTATGATTATCCCGGTTTTGACAGCAGCTTTCTGATAGATTTTAAAGAGTATTTTCAAGCCTTTGAAGCCTTAAAGGAAAGCTGGAAGGAAAGTCTTAACATCCTTATTGGAGTAGAGCTGGGATATCAACCCCATGTTCTTAACTTAATACAGGACATATTGTCAGAGAATAGTTTTGATTTTGTAATAAACTCCGTTCATATAATAGATAGATTGGACCCCTATACCAAAACCTTCTTCAGAGGACGATCCCAGCAGGATGCATATGAACGATACCTAAAAGAAATATTGGTGTCGGTAAATGCCTATGATAATTATGATGTTATTGGCCATATAGGATATGTGGCCAGGTACGGAGATTTCGAGGATAAACCCTTAAGATATTTAGATTACAGGGATATTATTGATGAAATTCTAAAAACAGTAATATCAAAGGGTAAGGGTATCGAGCTTAATACTTCAGGAATTCGCTCTGATCTTAATCAGCCAATACCCGGCTATGATGTATTCAGCAGATATTACGAGCTTGGCGGACGTTTGGTAACAGTTGGGTCCGACTCTCACTCCGCTATGCATCTTGGGCACAGCTTCCCCGAAGCATTGGAGAAGCTAAGAAACATTGGTTTCAGGTATGTAGCGCATTTTGAAAAAAGAAAGCCTGTCTATGAAAAGATTTGACACCAAGAATAAAAGGCTTAAGAGCAGATACTTAAGCCTTTTATTAAGCTAGTATGATTTAATGTAATATCTATGGATCAGGAATACCAGAAGCAAGCATAAACACTAATGCAAAGCAACAAGCAACTAGCATATCTAGTAATCTAAACTTAATATTTATTTGATTGCTTTAATCAGATATCGGGTATATACTATTACTGTAGTTGCAGAAAGAAGGTGGAAAATGAATATTGATAACGTTTTTATACAACCCGACGTTATAGAGGATTGTTTAAGCGAATGCTTTGAAGCTTCTGAGAAGCCCCCAAAGAAAAGCACTGTAATAACTAAATCCTCAAAAGTAGTTCTTAAAACGGCCTCCTAAAGAAGGGCTTTTTTTATTCTCAAAAATTATGACTGATATGGTTTGTCAACGCCGGCAAATATACTGCTTCAGATTAAAAACAAGCTCAGGCATCAACAATCCTGCCAGTATCTATAGAGTATGTTAAATATTCGTAGTCAAAATTGTAGCCCAGCTTTTCAGCTAAGGCTACCGACTCCTTATTAGCCGCGTCCCAACTGGGATAAAGCCCTTTATCCAGACATTCCAGTATCAGCCTTGCTGCACAAACCAATGCTAGCCCCCGTCTTCTGAAATCCTCTCTGGTATCAATCTCTATTTCAATACCACCATTATATGCCGTATAGGAAGAGGCTCCCGAAACAATACTTTCTCCATGCAGCACTACATATCCAAGCCCCATACGTTTATAATCCTGATATTGGGGAAATTGTGAGCACAAATCTTTGGACCAATCTTCTTTTTTTATGCTGTGATATAAAACTTCATCAATTTTTCTTAAGGTAAATTCTTTGGAAAGATTCTGTATATATGTATTTAATCTGTCCCTATTAAAGACATCCCTTTCCTTTTTTATGGCATACCTCATAGTTTTACAATATCTGCCTTTATGCTCACATTCAATGAGAGATGCCCATTCCTGGTTTTGAGGTACCATCAGAAGATATCTTGACGGAAAGTCCGAGGGCACGTTTCTTACAAGCTGGGTATTTGGCTCTCCTGCAAAAAAGCATAAATCCCCGGTAATAATTTGTGCTGCTTTAGGTTCCAGTGCATCATCGGCCCACGCACGCCCCATATAACCCTGTAAGCATGACCATATTGGCGTTTCCATCCAATTGTCAAACAGAGCAGCTATTTTACCCATTTCAGATTGGTTAAGCTTATGCATTTCAACACCTCTTTTTATCAATTTAACAAGTGAAACAAAACCTTTTATACTAGTGATTAAAGAAAAAGCTGAAGTCACCTACTCAATTG
>JAEZIV010000177.1 GCA_023436515.1 Bacillota bacterium | reverse complement strand
ATAATAGGGAGGGTTAAAATTAATTTGTGGGGTAGGTAAATATGGAATACGATATTCATATCAGAAAGGCTGTTCTTCATATCCTTGATACAAGTATAAATGTTCCTGTGCTCTCAAACAACGAATTAGAGATAGATGGCGAAATTGCTGATTTTTTGGAGAGACATATACTAAAAATATTTGAGGATGTAAACCTTAAGAACGCTCAGTTTATAGGTGAGGTAAACCCCGCCAGAGATATCTGCGCCGCAGTGAAGGAGGATGAACAGTGCTTTCTTGAGGCCAGCGCTGCTCTCGGAGGAATGCTTTTTGAGCTAATGTTAAAAAATCCCGATATCACACCGGCAGACGTCATTTGTACGCTTTTTTATGTTAATAATGAAGAATACCTGGGAGTGTTAAAGCTTAACTATAAAACCGGCTTTATGCATTATGTAAATCATACCGAAGAGGGTGCCAGCAATTCAATAATCAGACATAAGACCTTGCTGCCATCAGAGGGACAAAGGATTGATGAGGCTGTATTGGTAAGTATGGAGTCCGGGCAGTTAAAGCTCATTGAAAAGGCATATGAAATAAATGGAGCAAAGGAATTCTATCTTTCACAGTATTTGTTTAATTGTTCTACAGATTTATCCCAAAATCAGAAGCTAAAGATTATAGACAAGGTAACTCAGAAAATAAATAAAAAATACTATGACGAGGATTTTGATAAGGTGGCTAAACTCAAAAAGGTGGTAGCCGAAAGCCTGGAGGGAAATAACGAGGTCAAGGTGGAGGCTATAGCCCAGGAGATTTTTGACACTAATATAGCCGTTCGTGAAGAGTATATTCAGGAGATTCAGAAGGCAGGACTCACAGAGGATACAATACAGATTCCTGAAAAGCTGGCCGAGAAAAGGTATAAAACTCATAAAATAAAAACAGACACAGGCATCGAGATTAATTTCCCTCTAAGCTATTACGATAATAGGGATATGATTGAGTTTTTTAATAATCCCGATGGGTCCATTTCAATAATAATAAAAAATGTGGGTAAAATTTCAAATAAGTAATACCAAGCTGGTACAACCTGAGAAGGGTAGCTGCAAAGAAAGGGCCTATAGGGCCCTTTTACTTACTTTCTATGCTTTTCAATAAGGTTTGAGGATATAAATGAAGGCAGGTATTTCATCCATAAGGGAGCTTCTTCCGAATACTTATGATTTGATATCTCATCATACAGCCAGCTTCTGTTAAAGGAGCCGCCCTTCAAGGGGATATTAAGCATACTGCTGTTTCTGCTTAACAGACTTGAACCATCTGAAAAAAATCTGAATGGAAGTCCTGATGCATCCAAAATAGTGGGTGCTATATCCAGAAAGGAGGCCACGGCCTCGCTTTCAACATATTTTCTTTTGTCCGGGGTTATAATAAACAGTGGCACAAACTCGAAATACTTATCGCCTTCAATAAAGGAAGACTGTGCAAAATCCTCCGAGTTTATATTGGGGGTATGGTCTCCATATATAAAAAAGTATGTGTTTGGGAATGTGCTCTGTATATCATTAACATATGCTTCAATAGCTTCATCCACATAGCTGAAGGAATTATAATAATTCCTTACAAGCTCGTTCTCAATGTCGTCATAAATAGAGTTGTTATAATAATTTCTTGCACTTTCAAAAGGTCCATGGCTTGTCATGGTGATGACATATGACAAAAAAGGCTTTTTTGATTTTTTAAGCTTATCAAGGGAGAAGGAGAAAACTTTATCGTCAGGTGCTCCCCAGCCCTCATCCTCATAATTCATAGAGGAGATATCATAAAATTTATTGAAGCCCATCTTTGAAAGGGCAATGTTTCTGTTATAAAAGGTTCCTACATTGCCATGGAAGACCATAGTGTCGTAAGAGGCTTTTGAAAGCTTCGATATTACTGAATTGGCATAGTTGTAGGAGGTGAGCTTTATTGCCGGGAAGGAATCCAGCGGCTCAACACTGTTTATGATGGAAAACTCAGTATCCGAGGTGCCTCCGCCTTGATGATAGCTAAGTGTATAGGGGTAATATATGGAGCTACTGCGTAAGGAGTTAAGGTAAGGCATTACATAGGCGTCCTTATGCTTTTGCCGGACTATATTTGAATCCATGGATTCAACCTGTATAAGCACAAAATTAGGCTTCGCAGTAATTGTAGCCTCGGGAGTACCTTTGTCCCTACCAATGCCTCTAACACTTCTATCTGTCAGCTCTCTGCCATATTCTATCTTTTCAATAAGCTTGGTTTCACTATAGTTCTTAATTATATTAACCCCGCTGTTTACCAGGGTACCATACCTTTGAACAATTTCAGATTCACCGGTATACCTGTCGTCCATATACTGAACAAGCGACCGTTTGTCATTATAATTGCCTGTTTCAATCCAAAAAAGAATAGCAATACTGACTAAAAGGATGGTGTATTTAAGTAAGGGGAGGGAGTGCTTTCTAACCTCAGCCTTAAAGTACTTGAAAAAAATATAAAGGGCAAGAGGGGCATCAATAAAAACCACCAGTAGCTGAGTGCTTTTAGGATTAGCCAAGTGGGTAGCAGAAATCAGTGCCTCCTTAAAAAGAGAGATCCACTGTAGGAAATGCAGATAGCTGTGATAGTACAAAAAATAGGATATGTTGGTAAAACAATATATCCCCTGAGCTACCATTACCAGCAGGAACACATATCTCGACTTGATACTTAGTACAACAGAAAAAATAACTATACTCCATAACAGGGAATACCAGAATTTGTATGAAAACATTCCCTTGGTTGCATCAGGTATCAAAAAGTAGTTAAACAAGCTCAATTTTAAAGCATTTATGAGTATAAAAAGTACAATGGCTGCAAATACTCGTCTAAATGTAGTATCCCTGAAGGCTGCAGCGATTTTCCCAAGGTTTGCGTAAAAAAGTTTTCTAAGCATTTACTTACTGGCGTTCCTTTCTTAGGCACGTATACATATATGATAATACATAAAACAAAATCTATACCATATTATCTCATCTTTGCCATAATTCCCATAGTATTTTTGTAGGACTCAACAATAAACTTCTTATTGTTTGAGGTTACGTAGGAAGCCTTGATTTGAGGATCCGGTATAGGAAGGATCTTAAAAACAGGCCTGTTGTTAACGTAGTACTTATCAACCCAGGTGGGGACATAATCCACACTCTTAATTATTGTCCCTTTTTCAGCACTTTTTTCTATTTGTAAATTAACAATTACCCCATCCTCTGTAAATACCTTATTTGGCCTATTTGCCTTATCAACTCGCCTGTAGCCGGAAATAAAATTGCCCATGGAATAGATAATAAATTTATCCTTTCCATCAATCTTTACAATCTCTGATTTTTGTATTACATGAGGGTGGGAGCCCAGAATAATATCTGCTCCCCAGGAAAGCATTTTCTTCGCCAGAGCAGTTTGAGAATTGCTTGGCTCTCTTTGATACTCATTTCCCCAATGCGCTATAATTATAATAGCATCAGCCTTGGCAGCTTTGGCTTCCTTGATATCCTTTTGTATCTGCTTCTCCTCAAGCATGCTGAGGTATGTATCTCTCTGAGCCTGGGTCAGACGCTTATCAGCGCCATTGTATAAACCCGAGTATGCCAGAATTCCCAGCTTAATGCCATTGATTTCTTTAATCACATATTTATTTTTCCCATTGGTAGAGCTGCCAATGTTAATCATCTTGTTATTATTTATCATTTGAATGGTTCGTGTCAAGCCGCTTATTCCTCTGTCCAGACAGTGATTGTTTGCGGTTGACAGAATATCAAAGCCAGCTTGGCTTAAAGCAGGTAATATCTCATCGGGAGTGTTAAAAGCCGGGTAACTGGTATAGCCTGATTTGGGTCCTGCAGTTACTGTTTCAAAATTCCCGATGGTTAAATCTGATTTTGTCAAAATGGGCTTAACGAATTCCAAAAAGCCTGTGAAATCGTACTTCCCGGTTTTAGGATTATAGGCGTTATTCAGATTACCCTGATGGGCCATAATATCTCCTACTGCCGATATTGTTATTGATGCAGGTGTTGAAGCTGCTTTAGGCTCAACGGGAGTGGTAATTGCATTGGTATCAGGTGCATCAGTATCACTCGTTATTGCTGAATCTGAGGTGGTAGAGATTGGCATGGCTGACGGGCTGACAGGCTCAGTCACTACAGCAGGTGAATTTTTAGCCGCACCGGTTTCGGTAGTGACGGCTGGATCTTGAGATGGTGCCTCAGAGCTTCTAAATTCACTTATCGCAAATATAATTGATGTACTTCCAAGCATAATACAGCACATTATACTCAAAACAATAAAAGTATACTTGAACAGAGGAAACTTAGTATTCATTTATATGTACCTTCCTTAGAAATCATAGTAAACCTACAATAAGACTATAACATAAATTTGGCTTCTGAGGGCATATTTTTTATTTTATTGCATAAAATTTATTTTTAAACTAATTAATTTGGAATTATTGTTTTTTGTTTCTGCATTTGTTAAATTGGTATAAATAGACTTATGATGCTTAAATATGGAGGTTGACATGTCCGATATAAATAGAGTGATATTAATAGTTCTTGACAGTGTAGGAGTGGGAGAGCTGCCTGACGCGTCGGAATATGGTGATAAAGGAAGTAATACCTTGGGAAATATAGTGAAAGCCTGCGGTGGGATAAAGCTGCCCAATATGACGCAGATGGGGCTTGGCAAAATAGATGGTATTGATTATCTGCCGGTACCTGAGGATGTGACAGGCAGCTATGGCAGAATGGCTGAGGTATCTAAGGGGAAAGATACAATAACAGGTCATTGGGAAATAGCCGGATTGCAGCTGGAGTACCCCTTTCCTACTTATCCGGACGGGTTCTCAAAAGAGATAGTTGAAGAGTTTAAGCAGCTCTCCGGAAGAGGCGTTCTGGGAAACTGTGTTGCGTCCGGCACTGACATTATTAAGGCATTGGGCGAGGAGCATATGAAAACCGGCAGCTTGATTGTGTATACCTCTGCAGACAGTGTGTTTCAAATAGCTGCCCATGAAGAAATTGTACCAATCGAGGAGCTGTATAGAATATGTCAGGGCGCAAGGGATATGCTTCAGGGTGTAAATATGGTTGGTCGTGTTATTGCCCGTCCCTTCCTCGGACAGCCCGGCAGCTTCACACGGACAGCAAATCGAAGGGACTTCGCTGCCGAGCCAACATCCCACACTATTCTGGATAAGCTGCAGAATAATGGGTTGGACGTAATAGCAGTAGGAAAGATCGAGGATATTTTCTCGGGAAGAGGTGTTACTATTGCTGAGCATACCAAAACTAATATGAATGGCGTTGACGTAACATTAGAATATATGGAACAAAACAACAAGGGATTAATTTTTACAAACCTTGTGGACTTTGATATGGTATTTGGACACAGAAACAATGCCACAGGCTATAAGGAGGCCCTTGAGGAGTTTGATGCCAGACTCCCTGAGATAGTATCCGCAATGAGAGAAGAGGATCTGCTTATACTAACTGCAGATCATGGCTGTGATCCTACCACACCAAGCACAGATCATTCCAGAGAGTATGTACCTCTGGTTCTCTATGGAAAAAACATTAAAAGGGATGTTAATCTTGGAACAAGAGCTACCTTCGCTGATATTGCCGCAACTATATCGGAGATTTTCGGAATACCGAATACCTTCCCGGGTACAAGCTTTTATGAAAGCATTAGTAAATGAGAGTCTACTATATAAACCTGTGGCATAGGCAGGAAAATAGCAAAAAAATTCATTTGCCATTACAAACTCAATGTATTAATATTAATATTGTAGCGCTACATTTTATTTATGACAAAACTAAAAATTGAATATCCGGATGCTGATAAGGGAAGCAGGTTTAAACCCTGCACGGTCCCGCCGCTGTGTTGGAAGAATTCTTCAAGTAATACCACTGGCATGATTGCTGGGAAGGTTTGAGGAGTATTGACGCCTAAGTCAGAATACCTGTCTGCATCTCATTTCGCTGTTACTCTACGAGAGATAGGGGAGGTGATATGGAAGCTTAATTAATTATAAGTTCCATAAAGGAAATAAGCTTAAAATTTCCGTTTTAACAGGCTGAGCACAAAGTGTTAATGCTTGTTTGGAGGTATTTAGTTAAATTACCAACCCCTCTTGAACAATAGTTTCAAGGGGGGTTTTCTGCTCTTTGGGACTATGCATAAGAGGTTATTTATATCTTGGAAAGCATCGTTCAAGGGGTCTGACACAAAAAGATGCTTATACGCAATAAGCGTAGATTGGAGAATTAAATGAAAGCTAGAATTTTTTCGATACTTATTAGTATTGTTCTGGCCGCCGGAATATTTACAGGCTGCCAAAAAGTAGATACAACCTCTCAGGGGTCTGCAACAGGCACTTCAGTCACAACAACCCCATCGACCACAGATGCCCCAGGAAGTACAGCTGCTATCGATTCCGCAACTAATTCAGCTACGGCGGCTACGGCATATCCTTTAACTATAAAGGACGCAAAGGGTACAGAGGTAACCATAAAGACCAAGCCTGTGAAAATTGTCAGCCTGCCTCTGGGAGTATGTGAAATGCTCCTTTCATTAGTTGATAGTGACCGGATGGCTGCCATGACCTATTACGTTGATGATCCCACAGTGTCCAATATAGCTGACGTGGTGAAGGGCGTGGGCAAAAGGGTGGACTTCAACGCTGAAAAGATTATAGCCTTGCAGCCTGACCTTGTGCTGGTAGATACCTGGCAGGATGCAAACACCGTTAAACAGCTAAGAGAAGCAAACATAAATGTATTTGTGGTTACAGCAGCGGTGAGTATTGACCAGGAACAGGAGCTGCTAAAGACTTTAGGGAAACTGACAGATACCTCCCCAAAGGCTGATGAGATTATTAACTGGATGGATCAAAAGCTCAATGCAGTTACTGAAAAGCTCTCGTCAATCAAGGAGGAGCAGAAGCTTTCAATAATAGACTATAGCGAGATGGGTACTACCAGTGGAAAAGACACAAATTTCGATGATATTGTAAAAAGAGCAGGACTGGTAAATCCTGTTTCTAAGGCTGGTCTTTCAGGATGGCCCCAGCTATCAAAGGAAATGGTAGTACAGTATAACCCGGATATTATTTACTTACCCTCCTGGTATTATGATAATAAAGTCAGCTTTGAATCTCTTTCAAAATCTATAAAGGGTGATAAGTCACTGGCGGGAGTTAAAGCAGTTAAAAATAATAAGATCATTTCAATCTCTTTCAACCACATTACCACAACCTCGCAGTATTCGGTTCTGGCTGTAGAGGAAATGGCTAAGGCTGCGTACCCTGAATTATTCAAATAAAAACCGAGGAGGAACGTATGATAAGGGCTGGCAAAAAGCTTGGAATAATCCCTGCAATGCTATTAGTGTTGCTGCTGGTAATGATAGCCGGAACTGCCATAGGTGCGGTCTATGTGCCTTTCATTGATACATTTAAGATAATATTGAAAAATATAGGCATTATGAAAGCGGCTACATTTCCCGAGGGGCAGGAGCCAATAATTTTTTTAGTACGTTTTCCCAGAGTAGTTGTTGCAGCATTGGCAGGAACTGCATTGGGGGCTTCAGGTGCTGTAATGCAGGGAATGTTTAGAAACCCAATGGCAGACCCCGGTATTCTGGGCATTTCCAGCGGCGCGGGTATGGGGGCTGTTTTGGCAATAAAGCTGGGATTGGCAGCAGTGAGTATATTTTTACTTCCTCTTTTTGCTTTTGTAGGTGCCTTTTTGGCAATATCAGCTGTGTACCTTCTGTCCTACAGAAAAGGCAGAGTGCCTGTCTTAACGTTGATTTTATCGGGTATTGCCATAAGCACTTTTCTTGGAGCAATAACAAATATTGTACTTACTCTATCCTACGATTATCAGGTTAAGGAGTTCCTATTCTGGTCAACAGGGGGTCTTGAAGGCAGACGGTGGGAGCATGTTCAGCTGATAGCTCTGCCTGTTGCCCTAAGTGTTCTGCTTATGCTGATCTTTTCAAAGGACCTCAATGTATTGCTGCTGGGAGAGGAGGAAGCAAGGTCGGTAGGACTCAATACCGGTAGACTGAGAACCTTATTACTGATACTGGTTTCGGCAGCAACTGCAAGTGCTGTTAGCGTAACAGGAGCCATAAGCTTTGTTGGGCTTATTGTGCCTCATATAATGCGACTGATTGTAGGACCCGACCACAAAATACTCTTGCCCGCCAGTGCGGTGGGGGGGGCAATATTCCTGGTGGCTTGCGACCTTATTTCCAGAACAGTGGCAATACCCTATGAGCTGGGTGTTGGTATTGTTACAGCGTTATTGGCAGCACCATATTTCCTTTATCTTTTGCTCAAATCCAAAAGGGAAGGTGGTGCACTGATGTGATTAATACCCGACTGAATGAAAAAAATGTTATAGAGATTAGTGATCTGAGCTTCAAAATTGAGGATAAAGACATTTTAACCGGTATTAATCTCAGTGTCGGCCAAGGCGAGTTTGTAGGGCTCATTGGCCCTAATGGTGCGGGTAAGACCACACTTCTGAAATGTATTAACGGGATTAATAAGGCCGAGGGTTCAGTCAAGGTAAAGGGAAGAGTAATAAATGACTATTCTGATAAAAAGCTTGCAAGAGAAATTGCACTGATGCATCAGAATACGACTGTCAGCTTTCCCTTCACTGCATTGGATATTGTATTAATGGGCAGATACCCTTATATGGGAAGATTTAAGGGGGAGAGCAGTGAGGACAGGTTAATAGCCAAAAGAAGCATGTGCTATACCGATACTCAATCCCTTGAACGTAGTCCAATTACTGAAATGTCGGGAGGGGAAAGGCAGAGGGTGCTTTTTGCTAAAACTCTGACCCAGCAGACCGATATAATTCTACTGGATGAACCTACCGCAAGTCTTGACATTACCTATCAGGAGCAGATTTTCAGGTATTCCTCCCAATTGTGCGGAGAGGGTAAAACCGTTGTGGCGGCAATACACGATCTTAAAATTGCCGCAAGATACTGCACAAGGCTGGTGCTCTTGAACAATGGAGCTGTGGCAGCCGATGGAGCCCCGGCAGAGGTTCTGACTTCGGAGAATCTTTCAAAGGTTTACAATGTAAATGCATTGGTTTATAAAAACAGAATAACGGGGCTTATTGACCTGTATATCAGCGGAGAGAGCGGACGTAAAAGGACTGACAGGGTACATGTGATTGGAGGAGGAGGCTCTGCTACCGGAGTTTTCCGGGAGCTTTATGAACATGGCTATAGCATCACTGCAGGAGTATTTTCCCATGGGGACAGCGATATTGGCAGTGCTGAGGTATTCGGTATTGAGCATATAGTTGAAAAGCCCTTCAGTGAAATATCCCAGGAGGCGCATGTAAAGAATATCACCTATATTAAGGATTCGGATATAACCATACTATGTAATATGCCCTTTGGTCCTCAGAACTATAAAAACTTAGAGGCTGCCCTGAATGCTAAAAAGCTTGTTATAATAGAGGATGAGGGGCTGGAGAGCAGAGACTTCACGGGAGGGCGAATTTCGGATATATATAAAGCCTTAAAGAAGGCAGCAGTTGCAGTTATCAGCTCGGCTCAGCTCCACGAGGTTTTATAGCTTTTTGAGACTGTTGGATTTTTTACAGAGTAAAGGTTTTATATTTATTTTTGTTGCTTAACTTATATTGAAGCTAGAGGTTTGTACTGTGCCGGAGAGCAGCAAAATTCTTGATAATATATAGTTTTAAAGTAATCATGCTATGGAGGGTAAATGGGGAAACTAATTTTGGTAACAGGCGGTGCACGCAGCGGAAAGAGCACCTATGCAGAGAACAAAGCAAAGGAATTCGGTACCCAGGTACTTTATATAGCCACTGCAAAGCCCATTGATGAGGAAATGGAAATGAGGATAGCCAGGCACAGAGCCCAGAGACCTGCCGGATGGGTAACCCTGGAGGCATATAAAGAACTGGATCTTGAGCTGGAGAGTATTTCAAAGGGTAAAAATGTTGTTATGCTGGATTGCATAACTGTTATGGTCTCAAATCTGATGCTGGACGAAAGCTGGGAATGGGATGAGCTCTCCCGGGAAAGAGTAGAAGAAATTGAGCAGACTATAATGCACCAGATAGAGAGGCTTATTACCTTTATCAAGACACAGGAGATCCCTTTCATACTAGTTACAAACGAGGTTGGACTGGGTGTTGTTCCTCCCTCGGCAATGGGCAGAGATTTCAGGGATATTGGAGGAAGGGTCAACCAGCTTCTGGCGAGGGTCTCGGAGGAGGTTTATTTTTGTGTTTCAGGTATACCTGTTAAAATAAAGTAGCTGTTTAGACTACAAGCCTGTTTCAATAGGAGTAATAACTAATTGATGGGTATATTGCTGTACAGGTCTGGGAGAAACTCAAATTGTGAGGGGAAGCATATGAAATTATTAAAAAGACTGGTACTCCAGCTTCAGTTTTTTACACGAATACCAATAAAAATACAGATCAACGCTAATAGCTCTGACTTTGGTAAGGGGCTTGTATTTGCTCCTTTTGTCGGCCTAGTCATAGGCGCCCTTTTGACAATACCTGCATATGGGCTGCTGTTCATTTTTCCAAGGTACTTAGTATCTGCGATTGTCCTTGTATTATATATAGTTGTTACGGGAGGGCTTCATCTTGATGGTCTGGGTGATACCTTTGACGGAATTTTCTCAAACAGGCCCATGGAACGAATACTTGAGATAATGAGGGATAGCAGGGTAGGTACTAATGCTGTCCTTGCAGTCACAAGTGTTTTATTACTAAACTTTGCAGCACTTTCACAGATAAGCATTGATTATTATCTCAGAATAATACTTTTGATGCCAATGGCGGGCAGAGTTGGATCACTCATCGGGGCAGCCGTATCTTCCTATGCAAGGACGGGGGAAGGGCTCGGGAAGTCATTTATTGATTTCTGCGGTAGGAGGGAAATGCTCTGGGGATTACTGATATATGTACTAATAAGCTTATTGACCTTTGATTATAAGCTGTGGCTTGCACTTGCAGTTCCCCCTGTTTGTGCCTATATTACAGTTCGCTATTTCAGCAGTAAAATAGGAGGTGCCACAGGGGATGTGCTCGGTGCTGTATGTGAGATAAATCAATGTGTATTTCTGATTTCAGCCTGTGGGCTGTTGGGGTAGATTACCCCTACTTGCATATCTTGACTGCAACTTCAGCAGCTGACGCTGCATCAGGAGTATAGTAATCGGCTGAAATGCTGCTGCAAAAGTCCTGAGTAACAGGTGCGCCACCAATCATAATTGCAACCTTGTCTCTTATTCCGGCAGCAGCGGCGGCCTCAACAACGCTTTCCATTTCAGACATTGTAGTTGTAAGGAGAGTTGAGCAGGCTATTATCCGGGCATTCTCGCTTACAGCCATTTCAATAAAGCGATCAGCAGATACATTTACCCCTAAATCAACTACCTCCAGGCCTCTGCCTTCCATCATCATTTTGACCAGATTTTTTCCGATATCGTGAAGGTCTCCTGCAACTGTGCCGATTACAACCTTGCCTATTGCTTGCACTCCACTTGATGCCAGGAGAGGCTTGAGGAGCTCAGTTCCCATATTCATAGCCCTTGCAGCAATCATGACCTCCGGCACATATATCTCATTATTCTTGAACTTTTGACCAATAACTGCCATGCCCGGGAGAAGACCCTCGTTAAGAATATCCTGTGGTTGAAGACCCTCCTCCAGTGCTTTCTGCACTAGTTCCTTTACTACCTTGGCTTTTCCTATTTGAAGGTTTTGTGAGATTTCATTTAATATACTCATTTATATTCACTCCTGTAAGTCTGTTCAATAATTGTTGATAAAACATAAATTATGATAATACAAAAAGCTTCCAGTTTATTATAATATAAAATGTATTTTTTGTATAAGCTTTTTTCTGCCCAATATTTCAGACTTCCTTAAATCAAAGCTTATGGAATCCAGCATATTAGCTGCCCTCATATTATTGAACGACATTATTACTTTCCCGAGAGGTGTATAAAGGTATCCCAATAGTGCTTATATTAATTGCAGCTCTTATTGGCATATATACCTTCATTACACAAAAGACAATTGCCGGCCGCCACATTTATGCTCTGGGTGGAAATGAAAAGGCAGCAAAGCTTTCAGGTATAGCAATTAATTAAAATATATTTGTAGCTGGGACACGGTGTGGTAGAAGATGATTCTATGTAGCGTGTCTTTTGTTGTTCTCAAATCTTGGACTTTTAGCAATATTGTTATATGATATAAAGGATGAAAATTTACAGGCAGTAGTTGTAACAAGAATTTATATCATTGATATGGCTGGGAGGAAATTAAGTTGAAAAGCTTGAAGAATATAAAAATAGCCGAGCTGGCAGGTTATGCTTTTGAATGTGCTTGCGGAAAGCACCATAGCGTAGACATTAATAAAATATCCGTTAAAGAGGATGTGCACAAGGAACTGCCGGGAATTATAAAGGATTTCATAACAAAAAAAGTCTTTGTTGTTGCAGACGGGAATACCTATGAAATCTATGGTCATAAGGTTTTGGACAGCCTTTTGCAGGAGGGCTTCAGGGTGGAAGCCCATGTTTTTCGTTCCTCCGGTGATCTTATACCCAATGAAGAGGCTCTGGGCAGATTATTGGTTGAAATTGACAGTGAGGTTGGGATGATAGTTGCTGTGGGTTCTGGAACTATTAACGATATTACAAGAATGCTAAGCAGTAAGCTTGGTATTCCGTACATTATTGTGGGAACAGCACCCTCAATGGACGGCTATGCCTCTACAGTATCGCCCTTGATAATTGAAGGCTTCAAAAAAACCTATGAGGCTGTTTATCCCTATGCCATCCTTGCGGATATGGAGATTTTAAAGGCTGCTCCCAAGGAAATGCTGTGCGCGGGCTTCGGGGATATACTCGGTAAGCTCACAGCCTTAAGTGATTGGAGACTATCAAGAAGGATTAATAATGAATATTACTGCGAAACCTGTGTAGAAATGGTGGAGCTGGCAATCAAAAAGTGCATAGATAATGCAAAGGGAATAGCTAGGAGAGAACCTGAGGCAGTGGCATATCTGATGGAAGCTCTGATTCTTTCAGGTGTAGTTATGGGTATGGTGGGGAATTCAAGGCCGGCTTCAGGAGCTGAACACCATATGGCTCACTATTGGGAAATTGATGCTCTGTCAAAGGGTAAAGAACACCCCCTCCATGGGAATTCGGTGGGAGTAGCTACCGTAATAATAAGCAGAGTATATGAGAGGGTGATGAGGGAATATCAGCTGGATATTGAAGTACCAAAACCCGAATTCATAGTTGAGCAGTTGAATAATGCCGGAAGCATTTATGATCCTAAGACCCTGGGAATTGAAAGGGAAGTATTCAGAAGCAGCGTAATACATGCATTGGAAGTAAGACCAAGATACACAATATTGCAACTCGCCAAAGATCAGGGAGTACTGGAACAGCTTGCGGATGAGCTGACCGAGCAATATTATAGTTAAATACTCTTTTTTATCGGGAAACTAAAGTACACTGCCTGATACCCTGGCCGGGCTTGGTTGTCTTAAGTCCACTGTCAGATCCCTCGGCAGGCTTGTTAGTTATATGACGGCTGGGTCTGTGTGAGGATAAACGGAAAAAAACTAAAAATAAAGACAGGCTATAAGCCATGTCTTTATTTTTAGTGTCAAGCATTATTAATCAATATCCTTATCTATAATCTGAGTCGACAAATCATTTTAAAAAAAATATTGACAAATAATTAACAAGCAATTACAATAGTATCATAAACATTGTTAAATTATTAACAGGTATATATTATTAATTTACAACAATGTCAAATAAGCTGAAGGCTTATATTTTTTAAAGTAGAGTGTTAAAAAAATAACAATATAATATTAGTACTAACAGTTGGAGGTAAAAGAATATGGCTTAAAAGAATTTGGTAGTTAACAGCGTTGATACTCTTTTGGAGAAGATAAATGAAATCAGGCAGGCTCAGGAAGCATATGCAGGTTATTCTCAGGAACAGGTTAATAAGATATTTACAGCTGCAGCTATGGCTGCAAATAAAAAAAGAATTACTCTGGCAAAAATGGCACAAGCAGAAACCGGAATGGGTGTCGTCGAAGATAAGGTAATAAAGAATCATTATGCTTCTGAGTATATCTACAATGCATATAAGGATACTCAAACCTGCGGGGTTGTTGAGAGAGATGAAGCCTTCGGAATAACTAAAATAGCTGAACCTCTAGGTGTTATAGCTGCAATAGTACCAACTACAAACCCAACTTCTACTGCTATATTCAAGGCATTATTAGCACTGAAAACCAGAAACGGTATTATCTTTTCGCCTCATCCCAGAGCAAAGAAATCCACTATTGAAGCAGCAAGCATAATCTTAGAAGCTGCGGTGGCTGCCGGAGCTCCAAAGGGCATAATTGGCTGGATTGATGAACCAACCATAGAGCT
>JAEZIV010000173.1 GCA_023436515.1 Bacillota bacterium | reverse complement strand
GGTAGAGACAGTGGGCTCCAATGACATAGTTATTATTAAGCCCCACCAGCATCATAAGCTGGAGGTCACCGCTGATGGGGGCTGCGACTTTATAGTTCTATATTTTAAGTTTATGAACCAGTCAAATCTGGCTATGTCGGAGACCTCTCTTGAAGATTTCATAAACTTTGTAAGCGGTAGAGACTCAGGGGCTTTCATAAAGCTTAAGGTAAGTCAGAAAAATGACATAATTGTTTTGCTTAACAGGATACTCAGAGAAAAGGTAAGCGACCAGTTCGGAAGCGATCTGCTGGAATACCTGATGCTCATGGAACTCTTTGTGCTTATATCCAGAGCCCTGAAAGCAGAGTGGGAAAACAGCATAAAAAATAAAAGCCCCAAAATCAAAGAATTGATGCAGGCAGCCATACAGTATGTCCATAACAACTATGAGAGAGAAATATCCATAACCGACATAGCAAAATACGTATTCCTAAGCCCGAGCTATTTTACAAGGGCCTTCAAGGAAGATACCGGTATGAGCCCAATGCAATATCTTCTCAATATAAGGATAAAGCGCTCCTGCGAGCTGCTGGTGGAGACCGACCTGAAGATTGGTGAAATAGCCCACAGCGTAGGATTCTCCAATCAGCAAAGGTTCAATGACATGTTTAAAAAACAGACCAATATGACCCCCATGCAGTACCGGAACTCGTCAAAAAACATTCATAATTAATAAGGATAACGGTAATTATCATGAAGAACACTTTCTAAGCTTAATGTATAATGGTCTTATACTAAGCTGGAAGGTGTTCTTTCTTATGCGGCTTATAAAAAGGGAGAGAATGTACAAATAATGCAGCTTAAAATTGTGCAGGAGATTAGGAAATAGATAGATTACTGTGGTTGACCAAAGAAGGGAAGGCCTCCTTCCCTTCCAACCCGGTAGATATTAAAATAACTTTATTTAGGCATTTATGAATATGAGGAGGTATGTACTATGGGAATGACGATGACACAAAAAATACTCGCTGCTCATGCAGGCTTGGATTCAGTAGTGGCAGGACAGCTGATAAAGGCAAGACTGGATATGGTGCTGGGAAATGACATAACTTCACCTGTGGCCATCAAGGAGTTTGAAAAGATCGGACTGGACAAGGTGTTTGACAAAAATAAGATATCTATTGTTCCGGACCATTTTACTCCGAATAAGGACATAAAATCTGCGGAGCAGGTAAAAGTCTGCAGGGAATTTTCTAAGAAGATGGGGATTGTGAACTTTTTCGAGGTTGGGCAGATGGGTGTTGAACATGCCCTGCTTCCTGAAAAGGGTCTGGTGGTTCCCGGAGATGTTGTAATCGGTGCTGACTCACATACCTGTACCTATGGTGCCCTTGGTGCATTTTCTACAGGAATCGGAAGCACAGATATGGCGGCGGGTATGGCAACCGGAGAGGCATGGTTTAAAGTTCCCGAGGCAATAAAATTTGTACTCAAGGGAAAGCCCCGGAAGTGGGTAGGCGGAAAGGATGTAATTCTCCATATTATCGGTATGATAGGTGTGGATGGAGCACTATATAAATCTATGGAATTTACCGGGGACGGAGTAAGTGCCCTCTCTATGGATGACAGATTCTCAATGGCAAATATGGCCATAGAGGCAGGCGCAAAGAACGGAATATTTGAGGTTGATGAAAAAACCGTTGAATATGTTAAGGAACATTCCACAAGAGGCTACGAAGTATATAAGGCAGACGAGGATGCAGTATATTGTGAGGTCCATGAGATTGATCTTTCGGCTATTAAGCCCACAGTTGCCTTCCCTCATCTCCCTGAAAATGCCAGAACAATAGACAATGTGGGAGAGGTAAAAATAGATCAGGTGGTTATAGGCTCTTGTACAAACGGTCGTATAGAGGATATGCGTGCAGCTGCTGAAGTATTAAAGGGGAAAAAGGTACATGAGGATGTACGCTGTATCATTATTCCGGCAACACAGAAGATATGGAAGCAGGCAATGAATGAGGGCCTATTTGACATATTTATTGAAGCGGGAGCAGCCGTAAGCACGCCTACCTGTGGACCGTGTCTCGGTGGACACATGGGGATCCTGGCAAAGGGTGAAAGAGCTGTGGCTACAACAAACAGAAACTTTGTGGGTCGTATGGGGCATCCTGAAAGCGAAGTATATCTTGCAGGTCCGGCGATTGCGGCTGCATCGGCAGTGGCGGGAAAAATTGCGGGGCCGGATCAGGTATAGAGCTGAACAGGATAATATATCGGACATATAGACTTTTGATTAAATAAAAGGATGTCAAAATAATAAAGCGCAGGCATAAATGAATTTCTTCAAACCACTGGCATTGGCGTATAGCTGAGGCTACATTAGGAATTCATTGATCCCAAGCGGAACAGGAGATGAGTATGAACGCAAAAGGTAAGGTCATTAAATATGGAAATAATGTTGATACCGACGTAATTATACCGGCAAGATATTTAAATACAACAGATCCCGCCGAACTTGCAAGCCATTGTATGGAGGATCTGGATGAGAAATTTACCTCCCGGGTACAAAAGGGTGATGTTATGGTAGCAGGAAAAAATTTCGGCTGTGGCTCATCAAGGGAGCATGCACCAATAGCCATCAAGGCGTCAGGAATATCCTGTGTAATAGCTGAGACCTTTGCCAGAATATTTTATAGGAATGCAATTAATATCGGACTTCCCATAATTGAATGTCCCGAGGCAGCTCAGGATATCAAGGATGGAGACGAGGTTTCAATAGATTTTGACAACGGAAGGATTAGCAATCTTACAACAGGTAAAACCTATCAGGGCCAGCCCTTCCCAGAGTTCATGCAGGAGCTCATAGCTGCTAACGGACTGGTGGAGTATATAAAGAAGTCCCTGCAGTAGCTTTTGCCTTGGAAAGTGATTGATTTTGCATGTCAACTCTAAGTATGGTGTTTAGTGGAAACGGAGATGAGGAATATGAATTATAAAATTACGGTACTGCCCGGAGATGGTATTGGTCCGGATATAATAAGGGAAACCCTTGAGGTGCTTAAGCTGATAGGTGAAAAATTCGGACATAGCTTTGAACTCACAGAAGCCGATATGGGCGGGGTGGCAATTGATAAACATGGGGTACCCTTACCACAGGCTACTATTGATACCTGTCAGAAAAGTGATGCGGTGTTATTAGGTGCGGTAGGAGGTCCAAAATGGGATACACTGCCCGGACATCTCAGACCTGAGGCCGGTCTGCTGGGGATTAGAGCTGCATTGGGGCTTTACGCAAATCTTCGTCCTGCCGTAATATACAATGCATTGAAGGAGGCATCTCCTCTTAAGGCTGAGATAATCAACAACGGCATTGATATTATGGTAATAAGGGAACTAACGGGGGGAATATATTTCGGAAAAAGAGGCAGACTGGAAACAGACGGCGGAGAGGCTGCCTATGACACTGAAATGTACAGCAGAGCCGAGGTTGAGAGAATTGCAAGGGTGGGCTTTGAAACAGCCATGAAACGCGGCAAAAGGCTTATGTCGGTAGACAAGGCGAATGTGTTGGAAAGCTCAAGACTCTGGAGACAGGTGGTTGAAGAGGTTGCAAAGGGCTATCCGGAAGTTTCACTAAGCCACATGTATGTAGATAACGCTGCAATGCAGCTGGTGAGAAACCCAGCACAGTTCGATGTCATTCTAACCAGCAATATATTTGGAGACATTCTGTCAGATGAGGCATCAATGATAACAGGCTCCATCGGTATGCTGCCTTCAGCCAGCCTTGGAGCAACAAAGCTGGGTCTTTATGAACCCATCCATGGTTCGGCGCCTGATATAGCAGGACAGGATAAGGCAAATCCCATAGCCACAATTTTGTCTCTTGCCATGCTGCTCAGATATTCACTTGAGCTTCCTGCTGAAGCGGATGCCATTGAAGGGGCAGTAGTGAGGGTTCTTGATAAGGGCTACAGGACGGGTGATATAGCATCTCCGGGAACAACTGTAGTCGGAACCGCTGAAATGGGCAGAATAATCAGAGCAGAGTTTTAGGCTGCATTTTTCAAGTATAAACCAATAATATAAACATTTGAATAGTAATCGAAGCGGCAGATATTCTAAATTTTTGCCGCTTTTTAATTATTTAATAAAGGCCGGGAAACATCATTTACTCAAGGTCAGTAAATTATATTCGTCGTTTACCCTTTCCAACTGTACCCTTTGACTCAGTACGGAATCAATAAAAACCCTCTGATCAGTCTTGGCTCCAATAAATAAGCTTGTAGCATCCTCCAAAGCCTTACCGGCCATTATTAGTGAATAAAACTCTTCAAGGCAAAGCTCCTGTTCTTTAAGAAAGCTACTGAGGGGAAGACCTACATATCGAATATGCCATGGTTCATAAACACTGTTCGTTTCCTTTGTTTTTTCCTTTGGATACCTGACAATAAAACCAAAGTCGGTTAAATTACTATTTAGCCATACCTGTTCCTTTGTCCCTTCAAAATCATTTCTATGACGACCGTTAACACTAAAAATGTCAAGAGCTAAACCAGTATGATGCTCCGAATTGCCGGGTAAGGCCACAAGCTGTCGGGTTCTGGCAAGGGCCTCAGCACTGTCCTTGGAGGATTTCTTAAAGCTATTTAAATTAGCTTCAAAAATAAGCCTTTGAGTATCAAGACTTCTATAAGCACTATTGACTATAAAGCCTTTCACACCATCGTTTTTAGCTGCTTCAATCATAGAATACAATGTCTTCAGGGTAACTGGGATCAGCTTCAGGTTTGAGTACTCCAGTTTAATCTTTTTTGAACTTATGTTATTAAGCTCCTTGGGAGAAAAGCCTTCAGGAAGTGGATTATCCCCGTTAACCAGCAGCTTTGTACTATTATCTATGGTAACAGGCAGCTCTGTCATGGAACCTATATTTATTGAGGACGCTGTTGACGAAGTAAGAAAAAGTTCATTATCCTTAACTAAAACAAGTAAAGTTGAATTATCCTTAAGATGTGTTCTGTGAAGCTCTGAGTACTCTCCTGTTTCCGGACTGACAGCTTCGGCAGACGTATTTGAGCTGGGCTGTGAAATGGGCAGGCTTACATCAGCCCTTCCTCCTGTTTCCTGTGAATTCAGCTGGGTTTCACCGGATAGGGACCATAAACCACACCATGTTAGAATTAAGCAGATTACTAGTACATATGATTTTTTCATTTATAGCCCTCCGAAACACAATTTTTTCATTTACAAGAATAAGAAGGCATGATGATTATTTCCAATTATATGTGTAAACTGCTATTTTATCAAGGCTTCATATGTGAATATTAGCCGTTTATTTTGTAAATAATACGTTATGGTAATTGAAATAAAGAGGATAAGTAATTTTTCAGAGGAGCTAATTATGGATAACGTTCAAGGTATATCAAATCACTATGAAGGTGTAAAAAAAGCGCTGCTTCTTTTTGCGGGATGGCTTTCGGCTATCCTCTCCTTATTCCTATATCCTTTTGTATTCGGAATGGTAGGGGTTATTTCAGGTATTTTGGCTACAAAAAATAATAAGAGCAGGACGGGTGTTTTCCTTGTTGTAGCTTCAATTGCACTAATGGGCTTGGGGCTTGCTTTTAGTGGATAATTTCTTGGTTTGGCCAAGGATGTATTAAATATATAAAAAGAACACAAATTAATGCAATACCGAATTATTTCTAAGAAACCATAAAACTTTAAGGAGGTACCATGCTCAAGCTGTCTCTGCCCGAAGCTGGCAGTCAGCTGTGTATGGGTGTAGAAATGAGTGAGCTAGTTAAAGGAAACTTATTGATTATTGGAGGAGCAGAGGATAAGTGGGGGCAAAGCAGTGTTCTTAAGCATGCAATAGAAATGTGTGGAGGAACTCAGGCGAAAATATCGGTTTTAACTACTGCAACTCAAAAGCCCAAGGAGGTTGGTGACGAGTATAGGGTAGTGTTTTCAAGACTAGGTGTTAAAAATATTGACGTACTAAATATTGATAATAGAAGCGATGCAAATGATAACTCTGTAGCACAAAGAATCTCAGGTGCAGCAGGAGTTTTTTTTACGGGAGGAGATCAGCTTAGGATTACAAGTATTTTAGGAGGGACAAAGACCTTTGCCACCCTTCTTGAGCTATATGACAAGGGTGTGCCCATAATAGGCACAAGTGCCGGTGCGTCTGCAATGAGCAGCGTAATGATAGTTGACGGCAACAGTAACTCTGCGGCGAGAAAATGCACTCTGGGTATGTCCCCGGGACTTGGACTTATGGAGCAGGTTATTATAGACCAGCACTTTGAACAGAGAGGGAGACTGGGCAGGCTGTTGGTAGGGGTGGCTCAAAATCCATCTGTTCTTGGGATAGGAATAGATGAGGATACCGCAATCAAGGTTCATGACAATGCATCCTTCGAGGTTGTGGGAACTAACTGTGTTACCGTTATTGACGGGAGAACCATACAGAGCTCAAATGTGTCTGAGCTTAACCCTGAGGACATTATTGCCCTATCCAATGTAACAATTCATGTCTTACCCAACGGGTATGGCTTTGATCTTGGCCAGAGATCCGTTTATAAAGTAAATCCATAACCGGCGAAAATAACACTATACTGCATAGTAATCATATTAGGAGGTTTTTACGGTGCAAATTCAAAGCATTCATTGCTTTCAAGGCAGAAATATATATAGTCACAAGCCTGTAGTCAGAATGGTACTAGATATTGGAATATATGAGTCGGGGCCTACCAGAGATATACCGGGTTTTAACAAAAGACTGCTGGAAAGCTTCCCCGAGATATCTCTCCATACCTGCGGAGTAGGATATGAGGGCGGGTTTGGTGAGAGACTAATAGAAGGAACCTACATCGGACATGTTGCGGAGCATCTCATAATAGAAATACAAAACAAACTTGGCTATAAGGTTAACCACGGCAAGACAAGACAGATCGGTACAACATCAAAGTACTATGTAATATATGAATATGAAAATGAAGCACTTGCCATAGAGTGTGGCAAGCGTGCAGTCGAAATATTAAAGGCCCTTGCGGAAGGCATTGAAATAGATATTAACTCAATTATGCAGAGCTTAAAAAGATTAGCCTTGGAAACCGACATGGGACCAAGTACAAAGGCCATATATAACGCAGCTGTAAAAAGAGGTATCCCTGTGGTAAGACTGGGAAGCGGTAGTATGCTGAGACTTGGTTACGGAAAAAATATAAGGATGCTTGAGGCCTCTCTGACAGACAACTCCAGCTGTATAGCAGTTGACACGGTTTCCGACAAGCAGCTGACAAAACGGATATTAATGGACAATAATATACCAGTACCCTACGGTATTGTCACCCAGTCCCTTCAGGAGGCTATTGAGGTCTCTCACAGAGTAGGCTTCCCCTTGGTGCTTAAGCCCTTGGATTCCAATCAGGGAAAAGGTGTAACCGTTAACATCGGAGCTGTTGAACAGATTGCAGAAGCCTACGCAGAGGCTAGTAAATACTCAAAAAAGGTAATCGTGGAAAGGCATATTTACGGCAAGGATTTTCGTGTGCTTGTAGTCGGAGGACAGATAAGTGCAGTAGCAGAAAGAAGGCCCCCTCAGGTTACAGGAGATGGCAGAAGTACCGTGAGGGAGCTTGTTG
>JAEZIV010000038.1 GCA_023436515.1 Bacillota bacterium | reverse complement strand
AGATGTAACTGAGAATTTTGCCTATAACGAAACCTCCAAGCTAAGTGAAAAATCTATTGGGGAGGTTATCCCTGAGAAGACTACCGCAGCAATAACCTTGCTTTATGGTAATCGGGTTGAAGATGATTCTAAGCTGACAGATGAAGTTATGTCTCAGGTTAAGGAGCTAGCCAGCAAGGCAACTGGTATACCGGTTGAAAATCTTGCTGTTACAAAATTCAAGATAGCCCCTTCAGTTGAGAAAACTCCGACTATGAATGAAACAATACAGAGTATGTTATCAACTTACGGCTTGCCTGCACTGCTGTTATTAATGCTTGTCATTCTTGTTATTGTTGCAATACCTAAGAAGACAAAGAAGGAGCAGCTGGAACCTGTTCTTGCGGGTGCAGAGGACATAATTGCTGCTTCAAAATACAACTTTGATATGAAACAGGAGCCTGTTCCTGAAATTGATATTGAGGAAAGATCAGAAGTTAAGAAACAATTAGAGAAATTTGTGAAACAAAAACCGGATGCTGTTGCTCAACTGCTTCGTAACTGGTTAACTGATGACTATGAATAATTGAGTCTATTTTGTGGGGTGGAAAACTTGAGAAATAGTACCAAGACTGATTATACCGGTAAGGAAAAAGCTGCAATGCTTCTAATATCTCTAGGTCCTGAAAAGTCTGCCGAGATATTCAAGCATTTAAAGGAAGACGAAATTGAGCAACTAACGCTTGAAATAGCAAATATAAGAGCCGTTACTCCTGACGAGAAGGAAAAAATTCTGGATGAGTTTTACCAGATATGTCTTGCTCAGGAGTATATTGCAGAGGGCGGTATCGGTTACGCCAAGGATATCCTTGAAAAGGCGCTGGGTACACAGAAGGCTGTAGATATAATAAACAAGCTGACAGTGTCGTTACAGGTTAGACCCTTTGATTTTGTAAGAAAGACCGATCCTTCACAGCTCTTAAACTTTATACAGGGAGAGCATCCACAGACTATTGCGCTGATCCTTGCATATCTGAAGCCTCACCAGGCATCAGTGGTTCTATCTGCGCTGCCTCAGGATAAGCAGGCCGATGTTGCCAGAAGAGTCGCGACCATGGATAGAACCTCACCTGATGTTATAAAGGAAGTAGAGCGTATACTTGAGAAAAAACTTTCATCCCTTGTTACAGAAGATTATACTGCTGCCGGAGGAGTCCAGTCCATTGTAGATATTCTAAACTCTGTTGACAGAGGAACAGAAAGACTAATTATGGAGACACTGGAAATAGAGGATACAGACCTTGCTGAAGAAATTAGAAAGCGTATGTTTGTATTTGAAGATATTCTTTCACTCGACGGTAGGTCAATTCAGAGATTTCTTAGAGAAGTTGACAATAATCAGCTGGCTATTGCACTCAAGGGTGCAACCGACGATGTGCAAAAGCTTATATTTGCAAATATGTCCAAGCGTTTGAGTGAAATGATAAGAGAGGATCTTGAATTTATGGGACCTGTTAGACTTAAGGATGTAGAAGAAGCACAGCAGAAGATTGTTAACATCATCCGTAAGTTAGAGGACGCAGGTGAGATAGTTATTTCCAGAGGTGGAGGAGATGAAATAATAGTCTAATAATAAAATTTTTAAACACAATCAGGTAAACGTAGGAATACCATTTTTAATAAAGTCTCCCGTAACATATCAACCACCTACTGCAAGGGTGGGGAAATCAGCGGTTAAAGCTGAAATGCAGGAAATGGAGGATACTCCGAAAATTGACTACAAAGCAATTGGTGAAGAAATTATCAGTAAAGCTAAGATTGAAGCTGACTACATAATTAGGGAAGCATTGCTTGAAGCCAAGGAGATAATGTCCAAAGCTGAAGCAGAGGTTCAGGAATTAAGGGATAAAACCCTTCAGGAGGCCGGTGATGAAGGCTACAACACTGGATTTGCCCAGGCAAAGCAGGAATATGAGGGGCTGCTGCAGGAGGCAAACGAGATAAAGGAACAAGCAGGTATAGAATACAAGCAGGTTTTAGCCTCTCTAGAAGCTGATGCTGTCAACACTATTCTAGAGATTGCCCGAAAGGTTATTTGTAATGAACTGCAAACCAAGGAAAATATATTGCTGCTGGTGAAGGAGGCCTTTGATAAGTGTGCAAAGGACCGGAAAGCAGTATTGAAGCTTTCACAAGCTGATTATGATTATGTGACCGAGAATAAAGATAAGCTTATGTCAATTCTCCAAAGATCTGAGGATATTGAAATAAAAAAGGATTTATCCTTGAGTGAAGGCGGATGTATAATTGACACTCCATTTGGAAGTATTGATGCAAGTGCAGAAACAAAGCTAAAGAAAATTGAAGATGACTTTAAAAGTTTACTAGAAGAAAAGGTTATTTAAGGTACGCGTAGGTGTACCTTAAACTGTATTTATATGACATACTTTACCGAGAGGGGGACAGCATTGATAGACCTAAAAAGGTATCAGGATGCGCTAAATTCTAAAGAATACATAGACTATATAGGAAAAGTATCAAAGGTTGTAGGTCTGACAATAGAAGCTGACGGTCCTCAGGCAAGTATTGGTGATTTATGTAACATACATGTTGCAAGAGGTGATAGTCTCAAAGCAGAGGTAGTGGGGTTTAAGGATGAAAAGGTACTGCTCATGCCTCTGGGGGATATGACAGGGATTGGACCGGGCTGTACTGTTACTGCCAATGGGGACATTTTAAAAGTCCCTGTAGGTGAGGAGCTTATAGGTAGAGTATTGGACGGGCTTGGTAGACCAATGGACGGCAAGGGGCCTATTAATTCACGGATTTTCTATAGAACTGATAACAAGCCTCCAAATCCTATGACCCGAAAGAGGATTACCGATCCTCTTCCATTAGGGGTAAGGGCTATTGATGGGCTTCTAACTATTGGAAAAGGGCAGAGAGTAGGTATTTTTGCTGGAAGTGGAGTCGGAAAAAGCACCTTGATGGGTATGATTGCCCGAAATACAAAAGCAGATATAAACGTAATTGCATTAATTGGTGAACGAGGAAGGGAAGTACGTGAGTTTATAGAGAGGGATCTGACAGAGGAAGGTCTGTCACGATCAGTTGTGGTTGTGGCAACCTCTGACCAACCGGCCCTGATAAGGCTTAAAGGTGCAATGGTGGCTACAGCAATAGCTGAATATTTCAGGGATAGCGGTAGAGATGTATTATTACTAATGGATTCATTAACCAGATATGCTATGGCTCAAAGAGAAGTCGGCTTGTCTATCGGTGAACCGCCTGTATCCCGTGGGTATACACCATCAGTATTTTCAGTGTTTCCTAAATTGCTTGAAAGAGCAGGAACAGATGAGAATGGTTCCATTACAGGCTTGTACACTGTACTGGTAGACGGTGATGATTTAACGGAGCCTGTAACTGATACCGCCAGAGGAATATTGGATGGACACATAGTTTTATCCAGAGCTTTGGCCAACAAAAACCATTATCCCTCTATTGATGTACTGGCAAGTGTGAGCAGAGTAATGGGGGATATTATTGATAAGGAGCACAAAAAATGTGCGTCAGATATTAAGAAAACCATGGCAGTATACAGAGAGGCAGAAGACCTGATAAATATAGGGGCATACTCGAAAGGCAGCAATGAAAAAATAGATTACGCCATAGAATGTATAGATGGCATTACAGCGTTCCTTCAACAGGAGGTAGACCGAAAGGTAACCTTTGAGGATGTTCGGCAACATATTATGGGATTACTGAAGTAGCACCATTATGAGAATAAACAATCAATAAGCCTATAGAGAATCTTTTAAATGGGAGGTGTACGTACCAATGTCTAAATTCGGTTTCAGGCTTGAATCGGTACTTAAGCTTAAGACTCAGGTAGAGGATAATGCAAAAAATAACCTTGCCCGAGCTGCAAGGGAGCTGGAAAAACAAAAAGATTATTTAGTTGAGCTTGAACATACCAAGGATGAGTCGGCAAAAAGCTTGTCCACTGCTATAGACAAAGGAATTTCTGTTTATCAGGTTAAAAATTATAACAATTTTTTTGGATTAATGAGAAATAAAATAACTAATCAAAAAGAAAATGTAAACATTGCGCAAAATGATGTCGATATAAATAGAGAAGCTTTAGTTAAAGCCATGCAGGAACGTAAAATTTTGGATAAATTAAAAGAGAAAAAGTACCAGGAGTTTCTAATTGAGCAAAATAAGGCAGAGCAGCTTCTCATAGATGAGTTGAACAGCTTCAAGTTTAAGGATGGTTCTGAAGCGATATAAATATAGCTAAGTGTTAAAAATTTCATTTGGAAGAGCCTTGGAAGTGTTAATTAAGCCGAGGTTGCAACTAAGATAGCAAAAGGAATGGATATGGACGAAAACAAAAACCCCAATAACGAATTACAACAGGTTGATGAGGCTCTCAAAAATCTGAGTAAGGATAAAAAAAAGAATATTGAGGCTGATGGTACAAAAAAGAACGGTGTGTTATTTTATATACTTACAATAATCGCAGCACTATTACTTGTTGCGTTAATTATTGGTGGTGTATTCTTTTTTGCAATTAAAAACAATGTTAATGGTGTTGCAGAAAATATGAGGGATACGGTTAAAAACATTCCTATTCTCAGATTGGCGCTGCCGGAGATACCTGAACCTGAAGATGAAATAAATATGACCGAAGAACAGGTCAGGGATAAATACACCAAGCTTAGGACAGAAAAAAAGGAACTAGAGAAGCAACTTGAGGAGTTGACAAAGCAAGTAAG
>JAEZIV010000086.1 GCA_023436515.1 Bacillota bacterium | reverse complement strand
TATTATTGATGTCCTTAATATCCAGATTATTGTTAATATACTCACACATTGATAAAATTAGACCTCTGAATATGTCATCGTTTTCAAAATTCTTTCGTGCAAGCTCAAGAATTATTTCTGAACAATCGAGCTTGTTTGCTTTGCATACATCGATTACCTTCAATAGATTATCAGCTTTTTCTTCGCTGCCATAGAGAAAATGGGTGTTTATATAGTAAGGTCCTATTTTCGATGAGGTATACCAGAAGGGCTTGTTTTCGGGGCATACTCTAACTGCATTTGTTTTAAAAAGCCAGTTTATCAGCTTATTACTTTCCATAGAAATGGTCTCCTTATTATCTATTTAATTTGTTATTCCTTCTTTTTTCTTCCATAAACTTTTGATACCATTCCTGATTTTCAATTGTGCTCAGCTCAAAATCAAGGTGTTCGGTATCACCTTCCATCAGCACTTCAAATGTATCCTTACTATGGTTATAATCTACCACAGTCATAGAAGTATTATCATGCCAGAATACATTTTTTATATAATCAAGCTTCTGACCATAAAACCAGCATAGCATTGTACGAATTGCTGCTCCATGAGTTACTATACAGATGCTTTTGCCCGAGTTACAGCTTATGATATGCTTAACCTCTTCTACTAATCTTTCATTAAATTCAACAACACTTTCGCCATTTGGCATTTTGTGCAGATGGGTTTCATTTTCCCATGTGCTGTGTTCCTTCGGATACAAGATGGGGAGCTCATCAAAAGGCCTGTTTTCCCAATCTCCCCCGTTTATTTCTCTCATTTTATCGGTTCGGATTATAGGAAGCTGCTTTACATCTGCAATATATTGAGCCGTCTGGAGCGTACGGGAAAGGCTGCTGGAGTATAAAACATCAATTGGTATTTCGGCTAACCTTTCGGCAACCTTTTTGGCTTGTTTATGTCCTTTATCGGTAATATTGCTGTTGTACCAGCCATGAAAGCGTCTATTAATATTCCCCTCTGCTTCAGCATGTCTAATAAATATGAGTCTGGTTATCATTCAATCCTCCATATAAATAATCTTTCGGTTTAATTATACCAAACTTTACAGCATTTTAATTGTTGAAGCATCATAAAAGTGCAAAGAATAAAAACATTCCTTATCCACCTGCAAAAACCCTAGTTTAATTCCAGTTTTCCTATTATGTCTTTTAAACTACTGTAACCGTATTTACTCATGAAGTCTTTTATACCACGTAGAATGTCCATTGGAACCTCAGGATTCACAAAGTTTGCTGTGCCCACCATTACTGCTGCTGCGCCTGCCAAAAGAAATTCTATGGCGTCCTCACCGGTTGAAATCCCACCCATACCAATAACAGGTATATTAACTGCATGAGCAGCCTCGTATACCATCCTTACTGCAATAGGCTTGACTGCCGGCCCCGAAAGCCCTCCAAAGTTATTTGCAAGAACAGGCTTTCTTTTATGAATATCTATGGACATACCAAGAATTGTATTGATTAGGGAAATGCAATCTGCTCCGGCAGCTTCCGCCGCTCTGGCCATCACCTTTATGTCCCCCACATTAGGCGACAGCTTTACAATTAAAGGCTGCCTGCAATGCTTCCTGACCTTACCGGTTATCTCCTCAATAAGCCCGGGATCTGTTCCAAAGGCCATTCCTCCAGCCTTTACATTGGGGCAGGACACATTCAGCTCAATGGCATCAATTCCGGAATCCCCTAAAATTTCAGCCATTTCACTGTATTCCTCAATTGTGTTCCCTGATATGTTCGCAATTATTTTGGTGTTAAATTGCTTTAGAAAAGGCAGCTCCTGCTTTTTAAAGGCCTCAACTCCGGGATTTTGAAGTCCGACGCTGTTAAGTATTCCTGCCGGAGTTTCGGCTATCCTTGGTGGAGGGTTTCCTTTACGTTCCTTCAAAGTAATACCCTTTACAGATATTCCTCCAAGCTTATTTAAATCCACATATTCACTGTACTCATGACCGAACCCATAGGTGCCCGATGCCATAATTACGGGATTTTCAAACCGTATTCCTGCAATATCTATGCTAAGATCAATATTATTTGACATATTGTCTCCTATCTACGCGCCGGGCGCGAATTGTTAAATATTCAAAAACCATGTCTATAATGTATGCACCTGAACTAAGTCTTAAGAGGCCCAAGGCTTTTTGCTGCGCCAAAAGCGAAGAGAGTGATGTTAGTACTGCTGAATCTTAAAAAGCCCCAGGCTTTTGCCGCGCCAAAAGCGAAGAGAGTGATGTTAGTACTGCTGAATCTTAAAAAGCCCCTGGCTTTTTGCTGCACCAAGCTTGCGATGTTAAGCTTATCGCAACCCCCGGAAAAACCCTTGGGTTTTTCAAAAGCGAAGAGAGTGATGATAGTACTTCATGTAGCTTCGCTTTAGGTCCAAGCCACCTCAGTGCTCCAAAACACCGGGCCTTCCTTGCAGACATGGCTAAAGCCCCAGTCATCTCCGTCCTTTTTGGTTTTACAGGCACATACCAGGCAGGCACCTATTCCGCAGCCCATTCTCTGTTCCATTGATACCTGGCAGAGTACTCGGTGCTTCTCAGCTATGGCCGCAACCTTCTGCATCATGATTGTGGGGCCGCAGGTGTAAACAATATCAGGCTTTTCCTCAAGTATCCTCTGTTCCAGCAGTTCTGTGACAAAAGCCTGCTTGCCGTAAGTGCCGTCATCAGTGGCTATTTCCACATGCTGTGCAGCGGCCCTGAAGCTGTCCTCAAGTACAACGGCGGCTTTGGTTCTGAAGCCCAGTAAAGCCGTTTTTTGCTCAGCCTTACTGCTCTTTAGAAGATATAACAGAGGAAAGGTACCAATTCCTCCCCCAACCACTATAATATTTTTGTGCTCGGCCTCCAGAACAAAGGGCTTTCCAAGGGGTGCCATTATATCTACCTCACCACTGCATTTGCAGCTGAGCCTTTCTGTGCCATTTCCCTTTACCTGAAAGACAATGTCAAAGGTATTGTCGGCCTTATTAATATCACATATACTTATTGGTCTTCTCAATAAGGTCTCAATACCTCCGCACTTTACATTGACAAACTGTCCGGGTAATGCATTCTGCGCCACATATTCAGACCTTATGGTCATTTTATACACATCGCTGCAGAGCTGTTGAAGGTCTGCAATTTGCTCATTTAGAACTTTCCCCATTATTATCACTCCTGACAAAGTCTTGACTTTCTGCTCTATTTAAATATATCCAGATTTAAAACCTCCAGCTCACCTTCTGTTTTGCCAAGCTTAAGACACTTAATAATTGCCATTGCGGTATCCAGTGAGGTCAAACAGGGTATTGACATTTCAACTGCTTTTCTTCTTATTTTAAAACCATCTCTACCAGGCTTTCTGCCCTTGGTTGGTGTATTTATTATCATTCCCAGCTTACCTGATTGAATTAGGTCAAGAATATTTGGTGAGCCTTCATCCAGCTTCTTAACAGCATTTGTAGCAATACCATTATGATTAAGCATATGGGCTGTCTTACCGGTAGCATATAGTGTAAAGCCCAGCTTCTCGAACTCCTCGGCTATAGTAATAAGCTCAGGCTTGTCAGAATCCCTGACTGTCATTAAAATTCCATCACCCTTCTGCGGAAGTCTAATGCCTGAAGCTATAATGCCTTTGTATAGAGATTCCGGGAAGTTATCTGCAATACCCAGTACCTCTCCTGTGGATTTCATTTCAGGCCCGAGGCTTATATCTACATCATGAAGCTTTTCAAAGGAGAACACTGGAACCTTGACTGAAACGTATTCCGGTTCCTTGTACAAGCCTGTTCCAAACTTGAAATCACTTAGCTTCATACCCATCATACATTTTGTAGCCAGGTTTACCATAGGTATGCCTGTAACCTTGCTAATATATGGCACTGTACGGCTTGATCTCGGATTAACCTCTATTACGTACACTTCATTGTTATATACTACATACTGAATATTGACCAGACCTACAACCTTAAGGGCCTTTGAGAGTCTCTCAGTATAATCAACAATTATATTCTTTATCTTGTCACTGACCGTCTGTGCGGGATATACCGAGATACTGTCTCCGGAGTGAACCCCTGCTCTCTCTAGATGCTCCATAATACCTGGAATTAGTATATTTTCACCGTCACAAATTGCATCAACCTCTATTTCCTTACCCATCATGTATTTATCAACGAGTATTGGATGCTCTTGAACAGTCCTGTTAATGATCTCCATGAATTCAACAATATCCTTGTCTGAGAAAGCGATTTCCATTCCCTGTCCGCCAAGTACATAGGAGGGTCTTACAAGTACCGGATACCCAAGCTCATTAGCAGCTGCTATAGCCTCTTCCAGAGTGAATATGGTCTTACCCTGAGGTCTTGGTATTCCGGTCTGTTCCAAGATTTCGTCAAACTTTTCTCTATCTTCCGCCGCATCTACGCTCCAGGGTTCTGTTCCGTATATTTTAACGCCCATCTCATCCAGTGCCTTAGTAAGCTTTATAGCTGTTTGACCCCCGAACTGTACGATTGCCCCCTTTGGATTTTCTGCTTCAACTATATTTTCAACATCCTCAGGTGTCAGCGGTTCAAAGTAAAGCTTATCGGCAGTATCAAAATCAGTGCTCACTGTTTCAGGGTTATTGTTTGCTATTATTGTTTCATAGCCCATTTCCTTAAGCGCCCAGACCGAGTGCACCGAACAGTAGTCAAATTCTATGCCCTGTCCTATTCTAATTGGACCGGAGCCAAGAACAAGAATTTTTTCCCGTTGGGATTGTTTTACCTCGGAATGGTCATCATAGGTTGAGTAATAGTAAGGTGTTGCAGCCTCAAACTCTGCTGCACAGGTGTCAACCATTTTGTAGGCTGCCTTTATTCCCTGTTGCTTTCTGAGCTTTGTAATCTGCTCCTTTGTTGAGCCAGTCAGCTTGGCGATAATTCTATCTGTAAAGCCCATTTTCTTAGCCTTCTTTAGTATTTCACC
>JAEZIV010000456.1 GCA_023436515.1 Bacillota bacterium | reverse complement strand
GCCTTCAGCTGCCCCCTCATGAGGGTATATGCCTGCATGAGGACAAGTGATAACCTTGGACAGAGCGTTTCCTCCTTCTATGCCGAATTGCTCAGAGTCAAAAGTATAGTTGAAGCAGTCGACAGGGAGGAAAAGGTTTTCTTCCTGTTGGATGAAATATTTAAGGGAACTAATTCAGCCGACAGACATACCGGTGCAAAAATGCTCATCAACCAGTTGGACAGAAAGGGAGCCTGGGGAATGGTATCCACCCACGACCTTGAACTTGCGGATATGGAGAAGGAAAGCAACGGCCGCATACGGAATTACCATTTTAAAGAGTACTATGAAAACGACAGAATACTATTTGACTATAAGCTCAGAAAAGGAGTATCAGACACCCGAAATGCCATTTTCCTCATGAAAATGGCCGGGGTTAACTTAGATTAAAAGGGATAAACTATACCCTTTGTCAAGGACAATAGAAAAGAGAGAGTCGATTCGGGAGATATTCTGAATCGGCTTTTTCAATATGGTAAAATTCCTGTAATTTTATAATTATAGTATTCATTTGGTGCCATTTGTTTTAAATCCCATTGATAGCGAAACTGATTATAGTATTCCATATAAGAATCTATTTCTTCTCTTAACTGTTCAAATGTATTGCAATGTTCTAAATTTAATTCGTCTTTCATATGTCAAAAGAAGGATTCTTGAGGTGAGTTATCCCAACAATTCCCCCTCCGAGACATTGATTGTATGAGGTTTTGGCTTTTTAATTCCTCTTTAAGTTCAAGGCTGGTATATTGTATACCCTGATCCGAATGAAACAGTGCATCTTTTTGAACTCTATACATAGGATTTTGCCATAAATTTTGTAAAGTATCAGTTATAAGTTCTGTTTTCATATGTTCTGCTAAACTATATGCTGGTATTTGTTTTGTACAGCCATCTTTTATTGTTGATAAAAAGGCGCGTTTACCCACTCCATAATATATGTATGTAATATCTGTCAGAAGGACTTTCCCAGGAATACCTTGATTAAACTCTCGATTCAAAGTAATAACCTGATCGAGATACATTAGCTGTAGAGCACATTTTTTCTATATTCAATCGGTTGTGAGATTTTGTACACATGTTGTATATAATCTTATATTTATCAGTTGCTTTTATTTTTTGGTGTACATCACCTGCCTTTCTAAGCGACCTAGTTCCCGCAGGAATATGTTTTCTTGACGCAAATAAGCATTCTGTTCTTTTAATTCATCAAATTGCTCTTGTAGTGATTTCACTTTATCATTAGAAAGTTTTATTCCGGAATGTCCTTTCTTTTGGTCGCATACACCTCCAGGGCGACTTGCCTTTCGACGCCATCTGTTAGAGGCTTTATCAATACGCCCTTGACCAATTAATTTAGGGTCAAATCCAGCCTCGACAAAAATTTCAAGAGGTAACTTTCCGGCAGCATGTTCCGCAAGAAAATGGAGTTTAAAGCTATCTGTATAATTAATTTGTTTAGCAGTAACGCTTTTTACATGTGGATTGCGAGAAAGTATTTCAATTTCAACGTCTGTAAAATCTATGTTGCGATGAGGGTTTGTTATTCTCTTGCCACCCATACAAAAATCCTCATCAAGCATTTCGTTTATTTCATTGTACAACAAAATACCCTGATAATTAAACACAGCCTCTTTTTCTGTGTCTTACTATCAGGGTATAGTTTATCCTTTTTTTTGCAATTAAAAACTGTATAAATAACTTGCTAACTATCCATAGGACAAAAGTCTTATGGATTAACTAGTACTAAAAGTCTGCTTAATAGTACTTTAACCTCATGTTCTGTAAATATATTGTAATATTATAGATTTTGATGATAAAATAGGAAAAAAATGCAATAATAAGCTGTTTATAATAATCCGAATTAAGGGACAAACGATGAAACTTATCATTGTTTCAGGTAACACACATGAAATTGCTATAAATGCTATCAATCAAAAAAATTGACAGAATTAATTATAATCAAAAACTGTTTTTAAATAATGGTATTGATTACTTGATTAAAGCGAATCCCTCATATGATGGGATTTTAATAATTGATACCCTGTTTGACTCGTGGGGAGAGCAGGAAATGCATTCAATACAGGCGCATAAACCTGTTTTTTCTCAGGAAACAACTAGGCGAGATGTTCAGGTCGCTGAACCCAGTATTGATACAGTCAGAAAAAAGTCATTTTTTGATAGGTTCAAGCCGGCACCTAAAACAGCTGAAAATATCATACCAACAGACAAAATAACCCGAGATTTTGATAACTTGAGTAAAGGGATCAATAGGGTAATCTGCGTTACAGGGCATAGGGGAAGTGGTTTGACGAGCACTTCTGTGAATATTGCATATGAAGCAAGTAAAAGAGGACTTAGTGCTATTTTAATTGATATGGATATTCAGTATAGAGGATGTAATGCCTATTTTGACAGCTTCCATAGCAGCACAAAAAAGGATGAGGAAATGAACGCCTCTCTTATCAGAACTCTTGCACGCCCTCAAGACTATAAAACAACATGCTTTAATGTTGCTAACAATCTTTGGTTGACATCTCTGGGGTACTCATTTAATGATAAAATGTCTTTATTCCTGAGAATGTATGCAAAATTTTAACCTCGGGTATAAGTGAAAGCTTTTACCATGAGATCAATCTGCTGAAATCGTTCCTTATACGTCTGACTTTGATCAACAAATTGAGCTTGACATACCGATAGTAAATAGCAGTTCAGAATATGATATAAAATTTGGAAAATCTTTTAGGCTACTGGAGGGATTAAAGTAATATGGACATAAGTACAGTAAAAATGTTTCACCTAATAAGCATTTGTTCAGAAGAATTGTCGCAGTAATTAGTAGTGTTTTGGTAATTGGAGCATCTTTTTTATTAATAATGCAAATAAAGATGCCAATGAGTGGTTGTATAACATTGAAGATGACATGTAAGTAGTAACAATTCCATATGACTTCCTCCAATGTGTTTGAGACACATTAATGCCGGGAGACCGTGTAAGACTAAGCGTTTCCTAGGAGTCGAAGGAACCGGATAGAGTAAGGATACTGTGAATCCAAACACAGCAGCAAATCCAAACGTAAACCCAAACTTGAAATAAATTTTTAAACAAACCAAATTTTTGTATATTAGGTGGATTAAAGGTATGAAAAAAATAGCATTACTTCTGGCAATAATATTCAGTCTTTCAATGATACCGGCAATGGTAGGGGCAGTGGATATTCCGCTGCGTGTAGTTGTAAACGGAAGTAAGATTACATTTCCAGATGCACAACCATTTATAGACTCAAATAGCAGAACACAAATACCTGTAAGCTTTATAGCTAAAGAACTGGGAGCATCAGTTACCTGGAGTGCTAAGGAGAAAAAAGCAGTATTCTCAAAGGGTAGCAACAAGATGACAATATACATAGGAAAGAAAGAATACGACCTGAACGGTAAGAAAATGCAA
>JAEZIV010000072.1 GCA_023436515.1 Bacillota bacterium | reverse complement strand
CCTCCCTAACACAGTATAATTATACAACTGTTTTCATCAAAATAAAATGCACAAGCCTCTTTAAATGGAGTTTTCTTGTGCATTTACTTTTATATTTTCCTGCTAGAATTTACTTTTTCATTTAACCTAGTTTATGGTAAAGATAAATAGATTCAATAAATTACGGAAACAGTATTCTTTTGAGAATATATGTAAATTATATATGTAAATCATTTGTGAGAGAGGATATTGTAAGATGGTATGTAAAAAATGTGGTAGCCTCAACATCCAAGCAATTGCAAATACTCAAGGAAGGATAAAAAAGAGAGGGTGCTTAATGACGTTGATTCATGCTTTCCTCACAATAATAACTCTTGGTTTGTGGATAATAGTACCTCTGATCCGGGGTGCATCAAAAGGGAAAATAACAACTACGACAGATTTTATTTGTATGGACTGTGGTACAAAACAATAAAAAATGCCTGCCTTGATGAAATTCAAAGTGTAGGCTTGTTTTTTGTAACGTGATTAGTTTTTGCAAAGACCATTTATTAATCTATGTAAACTTAATTATTTTTTTTATTAATTGCTGATGATTCACCAAAGTGATATATTTATTTTTAGTAATATTAATTGTCAGCATATAGAAAGTTGTTTAATAAAAAACAGCATAAAGAGGTGGACTGGATGAATGCTTTGGTTGTTGGATGTGGTGGTTTTATTGGTGCGGTATCAAGATATCTTTTGTCAACCTATATAAACAGATTGATTTCATCAAGCCTTCCCGTAGCAACTTTAGTTATTAATATTTTAGGCTCCTTTCTGATTGGATTAATAGCACAGCAGCTCCCGCTTCTTTTTCCAAATAACAAGAGGCTGCCATTGTTTTTAACCACAGGCATACTTGGTGGCTTTACTACCTTTTCAGCCTTTAGTATGGAGACTGTGAACCTGTACCAAAACGGCTACACGGCATATGCAGTACTTAATGTTGTTTTGAGTATTACTTTTTGCATAGCAGGCACAATTCTTGGGAAATTTCTTGCAAAAGTAATAGTAAACCTCTAGGGAAGCAGCAATAAACCTCAGTTAAGTGATCCTAAAGCTAAATCACTCATTATTTGTAATGCCTGCGGCAGCTCCTAGAACTTTTCCTACTGAATCATGAAGCACAAGGTCTGCCCTTGAATCATAGGGTGTTTGACTTTTATTAATCAATATAGTTTTGTTGCCCCTGAAATAATTTAACAATCCCGCAGTTGGATATACTGCCAGAGAAGTACCTCCTATTATCAATATTTCAGCCTGCTGAATAGCCCTTATAGCCCCGCTTACAATACTGTCATCAAGCTGTTCTTCATATAAGACAACGTCCGGCTTGATTAATCCATTACACTCAGAGCAGTAAGGCACCTTATCACAATTAATTATATACTCCAGCTTATAAAAGGCATGACATTTTGTACAGTAGTTTCTATGAATAGAGCCATGGAGTTCAAAAACCTTTTTACTGCCTGCTAATTGATGGAGTCCGTCAATGTTCTGCGTTATAACAGCCTGCAGCCTTCCAATATCCTCAAGATAAGCCAGCGCTTTGTGACCGTCATTTGGCAATGCATTGGGAAATAGCATCTTTTCCTTATAATATTTATAGAAATCCTCGGTGTGGGCTCTGAAGAAGCTATGGGACAGCATTTTCTCAGGAGGATACTCATATCCGCTTGCAGTTCGGTAGAGGCCGTTTTCAGAGCGGAAGTCAGCAATCCCGGATTCTGTGCTCATACCTGCCCCGCCAAAAAAAACTATATTATTACTTCCTTCAATTATTTGTGCAATACTATTTAAATTCATCACTCAGCTCCTATGTATAATAATATTATTATCTCATATTTACAGACTATTACAAATATGTTTAGAGTTCAGTATATAGCTTAACATTAATAAATTTCCAGCACAAAATACAGAAGAACGAACAAATGTTCTTGAAGTTGCTGCTTATTAAGGCTATAATATTGATTAAAGAGTATGCTTTTTTAGTAGGAAGAGGGTAGCTAATGTTTAGCGAATTATACATCAGCGGGCTAAAATTAAATAATACCAGTTGTAATGACAAGTATGTTTCTGAACTGCCAGGTTTAAAAAATTTATCCCAATTAACTTTTAATAAAAGAGTAACCTTTTTTATTGGTGAGAATGGCTCCGGCAAATCCACCCTGCTTGAAGCAATAGCTATTAATATGGGCTTTAATCCTGAGGGGGGGACAATGAATTTCAATTTTTCCTCAATGGACACTCACTCGGATTTACATAAAAATATGAAATTAATAAAGGGTGTTAAAAGACATAGGGATGGATTCTTTCTAAGAGCCGAAAGTTTTTATAATGTAGCTACTGAGATAGAAAAGTTGGATGCGGAGCCTTCCTTCGGACCACCCATAAAAGCTTCATATGGAGGGAAGTCCTTACATGCGCAGTCACATGGAGAAAGCTTCATGTCATTGGTTTTAAACAGGTTCAACGGAAATGGTCTTTATATACTTGACGAGCCGGAGGCTGCCTTGTCGCCTGCAAGGCAGCTATCTCTTCTCGTAAAAATCAATGATCTCGTTAAGAATAATTCACAATTGATTATAGCTACGCACTCGCCTATACTGATGTCGTATCCCGATGCAGAAATATATTGTATAGATGATAAAGGTATTAAGAGCATTGAGTATAGAGAGACAGAGCATTATATCATAACCAGGGAGTTCTTAAATAATCCTGAAAAAATGCTGAAATATTTGTTTCAAGCCTAAGCTGTCTACTAGAAGGCTTCCAACCTGCGCTGCTTTCTCAGTTCACTGCGTTTTTTGCCTGCTTCCCATTCCAGTTGTTCTTCTTCAGTTTCGAGAGTAAGCCCGGGCACTTCAGCAGGGAGATCATTCTCATCAAGAGCCACAAGCACGAGATATGCACGATTTATCATATGTCTCATACCATTGAGCTTTTCAACATAGGTAGTAACTCTTACTTCCATTGAGGTCTTGCCAACATATGTAATCTGGCCTGATAGAAAAATGGTACTGTTTACATATGCGGCAGCTTTGAACTGAAGGTTGTCAATTGAGGCAGTTGTAACATTATGCCCCGAATGCCTCCTTGCCACCACTGCTGCTACAACATCAATCCATTCCATTAGCCTTCCACCAAATAGTCTGTTAAAGCCGTTAATATGTTCAGGCATTAAGATTTGGATCTGTTCGGTTCTGGATTCTGATACCTTTTTATTATTAGTTTTATTTGTGTCCATTTTGTAGCCTCCAGTTGAAATTTACATTATATCTTTATTGTACTTATATTTTATACCCTGTGAAGCATAAGTATAATCTGTATGGCATAATAATTATCTTTGTTCACAAAAAATTTAGTTTTTATTGAGTATATTTGTGGTATATTATAAGTGATTTTATATTATTAATTTCACATTAAGGAGGATAATATTGTGGGTAATCTTAAAGGAACAAAGACCGAGGCAAACTTAATGGCAGCGTTTGCCGGTGAATCACAAGCAAGAAACAAATATACATACTACGCTTCAAAGGCAAAGAAAGAAGGCTTTGAACAGATTGCAGCACTTTTTACTGAAACAGCCAACAACGAAAAAGAACATGCTAAAATATGGTTCAAGCTTCTCCATGATGGAATTGGTGATACCGCTGAAAATCTTAAGGATGCCGCAAGTGGTGAGCACTATGAATGGACTGATATGTATGCTACCTTTGCTAAAGAAGCCAAAGAAGAAGGTTTTGATAAAATTGCTTTTCTCTTTGAGGCAGTAGCAAAAATCGAAAAGGAGCATGAAGAAAGATATCTTGCCCTGCTTAAGAATGTAGAAGAAAATACAGTGTTTGCAAAGAGTGAAAAGGTTGTTTGGCAATGTGCCAATTGTGGACATGTGCATGTTGGAGAAAAGGCACTGGAGATTTGTCCGGTTTGTGATCACCCAAAAGCATTCTTCCAATTGGTTGCAAAGAATTATTAATCTATAATATATAACTGGAAATAGTCCAATACTGTTATTGGGCTATTTTCTTGCTAGTGGCTTTATAGAATAATACCTTACTGGACGAAAATAGGCAGCTTGGAGGATGAATTGAAAACTGTAAGATTACTAACAACCATTGTTATTCCATTTCTTTTGTTTACAATCATTTCTGTTTGTGTACTGACAGGTAATATTCAGTGTTTTGATGCTTATATTTACTCAAAGCTACAGAATATTATAAGCAATAGAATAACTTTTTTCATGGCAGGGATCACTAATATGGCGTCAAGCCTTTTTATTTGTATTCTTTGCTTTCTTACTCTGCCTTTTTTCTTTATTAAGCAGCAAAAATACTCCTTTTATTCTGCGGTTATTCTGATAAACATATGCATAAGCTCATTTTTGAACGTAATGCTCAAGAATATTTTTGAAAGGGCAAGACCTGAAATACTTCAGTTGGTTGAGGTTAGTGGACATAGCTATCCCAGCGGACACTCTATGGCTGCAATGAGCTTTTATGGTTTTCTTATTTATCTTATTTACAAAAATGTGAAAAGCATAAATCATAAGCTCATAACAACTATTTTGTTACTACTTGGAGTATTAATAGCTTTGATAGGCTTAAGCAGAATATATCTTGGTGTTCATTATGCCAGTGATGTATTTGGGGGGTTCAGTATTAGTCTGGTTTGGTTAGGAGTTTTTACACTGCTAATAGATAAGTATAAGGAAAAAGCTGTTAAAAAAATAGTAAATAAAAAAAATTAACAGGGAGAAAATAAGGTTAAATACTACTTAAGAGGTGTTATTAATGAAATGTATTTTATCTTGTTTTTTATGCATGAGTCTATTGTTTAGCGGTTTTTTTCTAATTAAAAGTACGGGAGAAAGTCAGCCTGTAATGGGAGTTCAAAGCACACCAATATATAAAGTGGCTGTCAATGATACAATTCAGGTTGTTGCTAAACGCCCTTATATCAGAAGAGGAGAGGTGGGGTTGCTGGCATTAAAATGTACACCAAATAACAATTGCAAAATCACATGTAACTACAGAATACATGGGAAGGATTTCTCAACAACCCGTAACATTATTTCCGGCAAGGATGGAAGTGTTCTATGCACCTGGAAGGTTGAAAAAAATACGGATACAGGCACCTATGATATTGAAATAGTCTGTGGGGTCAGTAGACTTGTAACTAGCTATGTTGTGCAATAAAGAAAAAAAATCAGCGTGGTTACATGCTGATTTTTTGTGCTGGGGTCTAAATAATAATTACAGAATAGAATAAATTACTTATGGAGGGTTGATATGAAATTAATCGACTTGTCGCAGCCAATAAAACCGGGTATGCCGGTTTACCCCGGTGATAGTG
>JAEZIV010000325.1 GCA_023436515.1 Bacillota bacterium | reverse complement strand
GAACAAGTCAGGCGCTGACGGTACGCCACTGGAGGTTCCTCATCTCAAGGGGTTAACCGAGATGATATTCGGAAAACCGGGAAATGAAGCACCTGAGCTTTCAATGGATATCAGCCCTATTTTCTATGTTGACCAAAAGCAACCGGCTTACCTACTGATGCATGGTGATTCAGATGATTTGGTCCCTCTGGAGTTTTCATATAATTTCTATGATGCTCTTCTAGCTCACGGTCACGATGTTACCTTTGTAATCATACCTCGTCAGGGTCATGGCTTTTTTAAAGGCTACGGCTATTATGATATTGTTCTGAATTTTTTTAAAAAACAGCTCCTCTTGAAATAAATGTATAGAAAGGATTTAAGTAAATGAATAAAATCGCAACTCCTATAAAAATTGGTTCTAAAGTAATCAAAAACCGAATTACATATGCTCCTACGGTAAAATTCGACTGGACCGATACCAGCGGTATAGCAAACCACCGTTTTACCCGTCACTATGAAGACCGGGCAAAGGGTGGTACTGGGCTGATTGTAGTGGAAGCAACCTGTGTTAGTGCTACCGGAAGGCTTGCCCCCTCACAGTTGGGTCTATGGGAGGACGCCCAGATTGCAGGCCATTGTGCCATAACCGAGGCATGTCATAAGCATAATGCCGTGGTTCTGGTTCAAATTCATCATGGGGGTTACAACACTCATCCAGAGTGCGGCATATCAAAAGGCCCTTCGGTTGTAACCTGGAGAGAGAAGCAGACTGAGGCACTAACTCATGAGGAAATAATAACAATTCGTGACCAGTTTATTGAAGCAGCAGTTAGGGCTAAAAAGGCAGGGTACGATGGAGTTCAATTGCATGCCTGCCATGGGTATCTGATAAATCAATTTGTTAGTCCGAGGGTTAATCTTCGTACAGATGAATATGGAGGAAATGTTGAAAATAGGGCGCGCTTTGGCTGTGAAATCATAAGGGGTATTCACAGAGCCTGCGGAGAGGATTTTATAGTCTCTGCCAGAACCACAGGCGCCGAGCCCACCCTGGAGGAAGCATGGGCAATAGCAGACCAATACATTGCCGCAGGAGTAGATTACCTTCAGGTTTCATGTGGAATCGGTCCCGATGAGATTGTTTATCCTGAAGGCCAGCCATACAGCAAAATAGCCTGGTTCGGCACCCAAATGCATAAGCACGTTAAGGGGGCAGTGCCTATTTCGGTGGTAAATGGTATTCTTAAGCCCGAAACCGCAAGGCTTCTTGTTGAAGAGGGGTTGACAGATACCATTGATTCTGCACGAGCGCTGCTGTCAGATCCTAATTGGGCTAATGCTGTGATTCAAGCTGAGGCTTATGTAAAATGCAGAAATTGCAAGATTTGCTTCTGGAGTCCCTTTATGCCCCACAAATGTCCTGCTGCAGCAGAGAGGTACAAGGCTGATCCCACCTGCGTGGATTATTCGGAATAAATGCTAAAAGGAAAAGCTTATAAAAATAATAACGGAATCAGTGAGCAATGGTATACAATTTTCATACAGGCAAGTCATTAGCCTGCCATACGAAAATGTAGTAATAGATTAAATCACATGAGGAGGGGTTTTATGGGTAAATTTCAAAATATGGACAGGTTGCTTAAGAAGTTTGCGGATAATACGGTGCCGGGATGCGCCTGTACTATTATGAGAAATGAAGAAATTATATACGAGGGCTTTGCAGGCTATGCAGACATTGAACAAAAAAAGCTTATATCCTCGGAAGCAATGTTCAGGCAGGCATCCACCACCAAGCTCTTTACATATGTAATTATGGGTATGCTGTATGAGGAAGGGGAATTTTTACTTACAGACCCTATTTATGAATACTTACCAGAATGGCGAAACACCAAAAAGTTTGTGACACAACCCAATGGGGTATTGGAAGTGGTCCCCACAGAAAAGCCAATTACAATAAGAGATGCGGTAATAATGTCTTGTGGGTTGCCTTATTGTATGGGTCCGGTAGCACCTGACAATAATCAACCAACCCTTCGTGCAATGAGTGAGGCAATAACTCCTCTTCTGGAAAAGGGAACTCCAACCTTAAGAGAAGAGGTTCGGGTAATGGCAGATGTACCTATAATGTTCGAACCTGGTTCCCACTGGATGTACGGCTATGGAAGCGAAATAACAGGAGCAATTGTGGAGGTTATTACAGGAAAGCCTCTGCGCCAGGTGTTTTCAGAGAGAATAATTGGGCCTCTGGGATTAAAAAATACCGGTACATTTTTTGCCGGAACCTTTAGGGACCAGCTTGTAATAAACTATAACAAAACAGCGGACGGAAAATTTGTTAAATCCCCAAAGGAAGCCGATGACGTATTTGATCAGGACAAGACGCCTGCCGGAGCAAGAGTATTTCTTATGTCAAGCTGTAATGATTTTGCCGTCTTTATGCAGATGCTGGCCAATGGCGGAAAATATAAGGGTGAGCATTTGATAGGACGAAAGACCATAGACCTTATCAGAACAAATCAGTTAAATGAGGACCAGCTGAAGGATTTTACAAATCCCTATCTCGCAGGCTATGGATATGGTCTGGGCTTCAGAACCCTGATGAATAAGGCCGCCGGACAGCATAACGGCTCTATTGGGGCCTTTGGCTGGACGGGAGGCTCGGGCATATGGGCCGAAGCAGACCCGTCGGAAGGCTTGTCTATAGCATACATGCACAATATGAGGCCAAATGATGAAATGTATCATCACCTCCGTGTCAGGTCAGTTGCCTATGGCTGCTTGGAATAGGGCAGTTGTCTTGGTCTGGTAGCAGGAGGCCTGTGGACTCTAGATAATGAATGTAAAATGTAATTTTAAGTTGATAGATAAAGGAAACATAGGACAAGGCTGCTCCAGAGGTATATTCCATATTATGGGGCAGTCCTTTTCATGTTGTAAATTACCATTATATGTAATAATATATAAATATATACATATATCTCGTTAGCCAAGTCAGTATTTTCTACGGAACATATCTTTTGGAGGATGCAAATGAAAAGATTAAGTATAGCAGATGTAAGAATAGGCATTGACTATTTAAGCAGGGACTTCTTTGATAGGCGGTTTGCAAAGTATGAGGATAATAGCGATACAGAGCCGGATCTGACAATCAGTACCCACCTTAAAAAGGAAATTGATATACCTCCGGGGAAAATAGTTGAGCAAATTGGGTATACAACAGTTATACAGGTTGACTACAATATATTCTGCAGATATACCTGGGGAAAAACCGGAAGGATTCAAAATGCCACCTTCTTCAATGACAGCCATACCCATGTGGATATACATCTTGCAAATCCCGGTAAAGCGTCGGGTTTTACCTTGACCGAATATGAATATCTGCTTACAGGGCTTGCCTTCAATGACAGGCTTGCCAAGCTTGGAGGTGCGGTTCTGCATGGTTCTGCCATAGCTTATGCCGGGCAGGGAATAATTTTTTCGGCAAACAGCGGCGTGGGGAAATCAACACACACAAGGCTTTGGATGCAAAGATTCGGCAGTAAAGCAGTAATCATAAACGATGACAAGCCCGCAATACGCTTTTATGACTGCAAGCCTTGTATTTTCGGCACACCCTGGAGTGGAAAGACAGACTTGAGTACCAATACAAGGGCACCTTTAAAGGCCATTGTATTCATAAAGAGGGCGGAGATAAACCGTATTGAATGCTTAAGTCCCAGGGAAAGTATTGTCTTGTTATCCGGCCAAATCTGGAGGCCTTATTATGATAACGACATTTGTCTAATGGTAATGGATTTCATTGACAAGCTGGTGAGGAGTGTACCTATATTCAGATTGCACTGCAACATCAGTCAGGATGCGGTAAGTACTGTTTTTGACAGATTGTCAAAGGATGAGGCCGGAGGGTTGTGTGCTTTATGATGAGTATTGAATTAAGCAACAAAACAGAGAGAGTTTCAACGTTAATGATATCACTCCTGGAGCAGGGAGTAGTGGTTTCTGTGAAAGTGACTGGAGATAGCATGTACCCCTTGTGGAAGCATAAAAGGGATACCTTAATATTGGAAAAATGTTATGGAGAAGAACTGAGGAAGGGAGATATAGCCCTATATAGAAGAGAAACCGGTAAATTGGTTATTCATAGAATAATCAATGTCAATAAGGACAGCTATGACCTTTGTGGTGATGCACAGACACAAATTGAATATAAGCTTCCTAAGGAAAATGTCATAGCAGTGGTGAAGTCCTTCACCAGAAAGGGCAAAAATTATAGCTGCAGGGATTTGGTCTATCGTATATACGCATATGCTTGGATGCATTTGCTTCCATTTAGAGGGCTGCTTTTAAAGTTGGTGAAATAGCAATTTATGTCTAGTTTACTTAAAAAAAATAGCGAGATTATATTAATAAAACGATATATAGTAGAAATATATGAAATGCTTAAATAATCTAAATGGAGGTATTTGCAATGAAGTGTAGCAAAGAGTATCG
>JAEZIV010000194.1 GCA_023436515.1 Bacillota bacterium | reverse complement strand
ACTCTATAATTGTAACAAAGAGTGATGGGACCAGCTATGTAGTAATACTGAATTCAACAATAACCCCTGTTAATGCTACCGTTGATACACTAAGGGTTCAGCTGAAGTATGTTACTATCATAACCCTTTTACTGGCTTTGGGGCTGGCAATAGTTATATCAAAGAGAATTTCCAAGCCCATTATAAAGATTAACAGTACTGCCAAGAAACTGGCAAAGGGGAATTATGATATCACCTTTGATGGGAGAGGTTATCTTGAAATAACAGAGCTTAGTGATACTCTGAATTATGCTGCAATGGAGCTGTCGAAGGTTGAAGGACTTAGGAGGGAGCTCATAGCAAACATATCACATGATTTGAGAACACCTCTGACAATGATAACGGGCTATGGGGAGATAATCAGGGATATTCCGGGAGAAAATACACCCCGGAATATACAGGTTATAATAGATGAGGCAAAGAGATTGACCACTCTTGTTAACGACATATTGGATATATCAAAGCTTCAATCAGGAACTCAAGAGTTATCGGTTGAACATTTCAATCTGACTCAGAGCATAAGAGAAATACTTAAAAGGTATACTAAGCTTACTGAGCAGGGAGGCTACAGCTTGAACTTTAGCAGTGAATCAGAGGCGTGGGTAACTGCTGATTCCTTAAAAATATCCCAGGTGATTTACAACCTGATAAATAATGCAATTACCTATACGGGAGAAGATAAGTCTGTGAAAATAGTACAAATATGCCATAGTGATACAGTCAGAATTGAAATATCCGACACCGGGCAAGGTATACCTGAGGAGCAGCTTCCCCTTATATGGGATAGATACTACAAAATAGACAAGAAGCATAAAAGAGCAGCAATAGGAACGGGTCTGGGACTTTCAATAGTTAAGGCAATCCTGGAAATGCACCATGCAAATTACGGTGTGTCAAGTGAGCCGGGAACAGGTAGTACCTTCTGGTTTGAGCTTGAGCTGGATAAGCCGGAGGAATCATAATTCTTGCGGCTAAAATCATAATGGTGTAAAATATAGTTTGGCTGTAAAGCTATCACCTTAATGGTTCATGGAGGCACAATAAGTGAGTGAGATAATTTATATTACTGGGCATAAGAACCCCGATACAGATTCTATATGTGCTGCCATAGCATATTCGGAGCTAAAGAAAAGACATGCTATGAATGCTCGGCCTATAAGAATTGGTGACATCAATAAGGAAACAGAATTTGTACTTAAGTACTTCGGAGTTGATGTCCCTGAGTTTAAAGAAACTATCAGAACACAGGTGTCGGATTTGAATATAGACATTATTAATCCTGTATCAGAGGATATATCAATAAAAGCGGCCTGGAGTATTATGCAAAAAAATAATATAAAGGTTCTGCCTGTTGCTGACATCAACAGTAAGCTTTTAGGTATAATTACCCTATCCGATATTACCAGCAGCTATCTGGATGCCCTGGAAAACAATATTCTGTCAGCCAGCAACACGCCTCTTAGAAATATTACAGACACACTGAATGCCAGACTTATATGCGGTAATGAGGATGATTTCAGAGCCTCCGGTAAGGTTGTCATTGCAGCAATGATACCTGAAGATATGGAACCTTTTGTGGAAAAGGGCGATATTGTCATCATAGGAAATAGAAAGGATAGCCAACTAAAAGCCATATCGGTTGGAGTAAGCTGTCTGATTCTGACCTGTGGGGGACAGATCGATCAGGAGGTTTTAGAATTTGCACAGGAAAAGGGCTGTATAGTTTTAGAGACCTTTTATGATACCTTTACAACTGCGAGATTGATAAATCAAAGCATACCTGTCAGCTATATAATGACTAGAAAACAGCTGGTTTACTTCAATATTCATGACTTTATCGACAACATAAAGGAAAAAATGCTTAAAACAAGGTATAGGAGCTATCCTGTAGTTGACGATGAGGGGCGTATCAAGGGCTTTATTTCAAGATACCATCTTATCTCCCAGAGGAGAAAAAAGATCATACTGGTTGACCACAATGAAAAGGCACAGACCATAGATGGAATAGAACAGGCAGATATCCTGGAGATAATAGACCACCACAGGATAGGTGATATTCAGACCAGTTATCCCATATACTTTAAAAATGATGCTGTTGGAAGTACGTCAACCCTGATTGCAAATATGTATTTTGAGAACGGGTTAAATCCTTCCAAAAAGATTGCGGGAATACTGTGTGCGGCTATAATATCTGACACAATGAAATTCAAGTCTCCCACAAGCACTTATGCCGATGAGTTGGCAGCCCACAAGCTGGCAAAAATTGCAGACATAAATATAGAGGAGTTTTCAACTGCGCTATACAAAGCCAGTGCTTCTCTTGAGGGAATGAGCCCCCAGACAATACTGGAGTATGACTTTAAGGATTTTATTCTCAATAAGTACAAAATAGGCATAGGGCAAATAAATTCCAGTGACTCGGATGCTTTTAGTCGGGTTAGGGATAGTCTTCTGGAGCATATGAATACTGTTAAGGAAAATAAAGGGTACAACCTTATTTTACTAATGGTTACCGATATAATTAATGAAGGTTCCGAAATTCTATATGTTGGAAATGATGCAGCGTTGGTGGAAAAGGCCTTCAATATTAAGAATGGAGACAACTGCTTTGTAAGTGGTCTTGTCTCCAGAAAGAAGCAGGTTATACCAATGCTCTCAAGAGCTATACAAAGAGAAATGATATAAGGCTTTAATAATTGTCTAAATAAGGTTGTGTCAAAATAATATTTGATACGGCCTTTTATTATTCTTATGGACAAAACTGAATAATCTTAAAATAATTAATATGCACATAATAAATATTAATAATGTTATTAAAAATATTTATTTAAAAGTGTTGACAAATTTTGTGAACAGGAATATTATATATTTATAAGTTAATAATATTAAGTAGTTAATTAAAAAAATTAATTTTTTATACAAATGATTTAATTGTGACAAATAATAAAAAATAAGAGGTGATTTTATGGCAAGAGAAGCTATGGGTAAATGCCCGATTTGCGGAAGTGAGACAGAAGTAACAAGAATAACTTGTAATAGTTGTGATACTGTTATAGAAGGTCACTTTACCTTGTGCAAGTTTTGTAAACTGAACAATGATCAGAGAAACTTTTTGGATGTATTCATAAAATGCAGAGGCAACATAAAAGAGGTTGAAAAGGAGCTTGGAGTTTCATATCCCACAGTTAAGAATAAGCTCGAGGATGTTGCGGCAGCACTGGGCCACAAGGGAGAACCTGTACCTGAGGTTCCGGGTAAAAGGAAGGAAATACTTGATAAACTTAATTCTGGTGAGATAAGTGTTGAAGAAGCATTAAGCCAAATGAAGGAATAAATTGCGGGCGAATAAGGAGGGAGTTTAGTTATGTCTATTAGCGAAGAAAGATTACTGATATTAAAGATGGTGGAAGAAAAGAAGATAACCACCGAAGAGGCTGCAAAGCTTTTGGCAGCTCTTGAGGATGAAAGCAAAAAGGAAAATACCGATAACTTCAATTATAAAAAGAATCAGAGAGCAAATAGTTTTGCTGATGAAGCTGCAAAGGTAAGAGACAGGGTAAATGAATGGAAAAAGGAATTTAGAACCAACTACAACCAGGCAGACTTTGACGACATGATTGATGATTTTGCCAACAAGGCAGAAAAGTTCGGTAAAAACGTAGCAACAACAACTGCAGGAATAGTTGATAAAGTTATAGACTATGTTGGAAGCTTTGTGGATACCAATTCCTTTAATATTTTTGGAAACCTTCAATCTGTTCAAAGGAACTATGAGGTTATTCCGGTTGAAGGAGCAAACCTTGAAATTGCAGGAGTAAACGGGAGTATAACAATAAAAAAGCACCTTGATCCAAAGGTAATGATCATTTCAAGGATCAAGAGTTCATCTCCGGATGGTGATGGTGTTGTAACCTTTACAGATGACCCTGCCAATATCTCAATAAAGGTAAATAGTGCAGCTTTGAATGTAAGCGTTTCCCATGAGGTTTTTATACCTGACATGAAATTTAACTCAATAAATATTTCAAATTCAAACGGAAAGATATATGTTGAGGATTCGCTTTCAGAGGAAATTAAAGCTACTACAAAGAATGCGCACATAGAATTTATGGGTGTAAACAGCGGAAATGTAGCAATAAACACAAAAAATGGCAGAGTGCAGGTTAATTATATAATCGGAGATAAAGTGGATATTAACACAAGCAATGCTGTTATAGACATCAAGCATTTGAAGGTTCGTGATATAAGTGCAGTTACAATCAACGGAAGAATTAACATTGAGAATGCCCAAAATCCCGAAAACTGCAGCGATATGAGTATGTATCTCAAAACCTCTAATGGCGGTATTAAGGTCAACATGAACGACATGGAGGACAGAGTGTACAAAATAAAGGCCCATGCAAGTAATGGCTCCATCAATCTTCTCATACCTGAAATACTTTATCATAATGTAAACCGTAAAGGTGTAACAGGGAGCTTTGTAGAAGCTGAGAGCAAGGATTTTGAAGCAGGCCTCAGCAAGGTAAATATAACCGGTGAGACTATGAATGGTCGGATTGAAATAGTTAAGTAATATGAGCTTTACCTCCAAT
>JAEZIV010000145.1 GCA_023436515.1 Bacillota bacterium | reverse complement strand
AATATCATATGGGAGATGCTTGTTGTCAAGGGCGTGACCCTGGAGGCACTGCATAATCCTAGGATGGTAATCTGTTTTTCAATTCCCTACAGTAAATTGACTCAATCCAGACTGGCAGAATTTATTGACAAATCTTTGCTTCTGATGTACCATACGAGCAAATGATAAATTGATCATCATACGAATATAATTAATTAGTATTTAGTAAATATGATTTATAGCTTCGTATGGTATGTCGGAGGAGGCATATAGAATGAAACGCATATATTTAGTATGCATTTTGATCATGGTAATGTTATTCAGCTTAAGTTCCACAATCTATGCCGAGGGTGTCAGCCCAACAAAAGAGGATGAGGATTCCTCTGTAGCCAATGTCATTGATAGAACTGACAGCAAGTATTGGCATTTCGGCTTCTACTATAATCCAGATGATCCGGCAATCTTTATTGAAAAGGAATCCGGATTAGGGTGGACAAATAATATGGCACATCCACTTTCATGGGTCATAATGATAGGAATATTAGCAATTATAGTGGCAGTAATAATTTTGAGGAGGAAGACATCCTTCAAAGTAAAGGCAGCAAAGAAGGATTGAACCTTACATAAAAGAATTGAACCTTACATTGAGGATTGATCTATACAACACCTTTTTGTGTAATATACTCCGGGGCAAAATCCCGGGGTTTTTTGCGCGAATAGAAGGGGAACCTACAACTGTTAAAACCAAATATATTATTTAATCTTGTTCAGAGCGGAAGGAAGGAATATAAGTGGAAGAGCTAATAAGAAAATTGCTGCCAATACTGCTGTTGCTGGTTATAGGTTATATAGCGAAACAAAAAAAACTGTTTTCTGATAGCTTTATAGAAGAATTAAAAGGGCTTATTATTAAGATCGCATTACCGGCAGTTTTATTTGATGCGTTTTCAACTATGACCCTTCAAGTATCATATCTATTTCTTTTCGTCCTTATATTTGTTTATTGCTGCTTACTATACTTGATTGGTTTTGGACTAAACAAAATTTTTCCTAACATATTCATGAGGTTCTACACAAAAGGATATATGACAGGTTTCGAGTTCGGTATGATAGGTGTCGGGCTCTTTGGTGCAATATGGGGTATGGATAAGCTTCCTATCATTATGCTTGTAGGCTTTGGACATGAGTTATTTATATGGTTCTTCTATGTGCAGTTTATCTCCAAGGAATCAAACACAATAAATATATTGGGGAGTATAAAGCAATTCTTAAAAATGCCCACCATTATTGCCATAGTACTGGGAGTTGCTGCAAATCTTACTGGTTTACGGCCTTTGATGAATGAAAATGTCTTTGGCCAGAGCCTTTTGTCTGTTATTCAATTTCTGAAGCCGCTGACATCTCCGCTTATTTTGATTGTTATCGGATATACCATGGTATTTCAACGTACCCAGCTCCGCGAGGCTGCTGTCTATATATTCACGCGGCTTGTGCTTACACTGAGCCTGGGGATACTTGTTTTAATTGTTGTTATGAGAATGATTCCCGGAGTGGATGCCCTTTTTATTCAGGCATTTATTGCGTTTATTTTACTACCGGCTCCATATATACTTCCCCTTTATATAAAGGAGCAAGAGGAAGCGACTTTCTTTACACAGCTCCTTATTTACTCAACAGCTGTATCCTTTGTGGGATATGGATTTCTTGTATGGTTTAGCTTTTAGGGAAGTACATATTATGCAACTAATTTCAGTTGCGTTGCGACAACGCAATCAAAAATGGTTGCGTTGTTCTTCGTCTGAGTGGTATAATAACAATGGAGGGTGCGCTAATGAAATATTCTGCTTTTATGATAGATATTGTCAACTCAAGAAAGCTATCAAAGGAAAACAGAGAAGAAGTACAATATTATGTTAAAGGATGCATCGAAAGCTTGAACAGAGTATTTAAACCCGCCTTGTCTTTTAAGGTTGTTTTTAGTGGAGGTGACGAAGTTCAAGGTCTTTTTAATAATCCTGTGGCGGCTTTTATGTATTATCGTCTGCTGAAGCTAATTCTATTTCCGATTGAAATTCGCTGTGGAATCGGCGTGGGCGAATGGGATGTGAAAATAATGAATGGGACATCTACAGAACAGGATGGTCCGGTATATCATAATGCAAGAGAAGCAATAAATCTGGCACATCAGGGTTCAGGAAACAATATTTTGTTTAATTCACAAAGTGAAACCGATGTTTACCTAAATACATTGCTTAACACGTCCTACTTGTTAATGAGCAAACAAAGCATCTATCAGAGTCAGATACAGCTCTTGGTTGAATTAATTTACCCTTTATTGGAACAAAATTCAATGGATTTGGAGAGCCTTAAAGATTTATTTCCTCTTCTTAAAGAAAAAGAGAAAAAGTCCTTCTACTTGAAACTAAGTAAAAACAAGGGTTGTATATTTCAGAACATAAGCGGGGCTTTTATTGAAAGTGAGCCAATATACACTGTAGCTGAAAAGATGTTTCAAGATAACATGCTGATTGAATCGTCTGTTAGAAAAGGCATATCTACCAAGATATCCAATATTACCAATACAACAAGACAAAATATTGACAAAGTTATTAAGAGTGGAAATATTTCAGCCATAAGAAATATAGATTTAACCACTATTGTCTATATAAAAAGAAATCATATGAGGTGATATATGGGTACAGTATTACTAGTAATAGCTCATTTCCTGGGTGATTTTATTTTTCAAAGCTCCAAACTTGCAAAAAACAAGCTTGAGAGTACAAAATTATTTATTAAACATTGCGTAATATATTCTGTTGTGATATTTGCAGCTCTTATCAGTTTCGGACCTATTCAAAATACCTTATTAACATTCTTTATCATTGTAATTACGCACGCAGCCGTTGATTACGGCAGAATTTACTTCTCAGAAAAGTATAGAAAAATTATAGTGGATTCTAAGTCACTGGACTTTGGTCTATTTATTACTGATCAGATAATACATATAGCTGTTATCCTATATTGCGGACATTTATTGACCGATATCAGTAGTATTGGAAATTTTATTAAAGATAGCTTGTTAAAAACTTTTGACTGGAAACAGTGTCATAATGCTATTGTGTATATGCTACTTTACATAATTTGTTTATCTCCATCTGCAGTATTTATTAAAAAGGTTTTTATTCTTTTCTCAATTCAAAGTGAGGGTACAACTGATAATAAGGAAGAACTACTCAATAGCGGGTACCTAATTGGAATACTTGAGAGAATTATTATTCTAACCCTTGGATTAAATGGACAATTGGGAGCAATCGGCTTTGTTATGGCAGCAAAGAGCCTGGCTAGATTTAAGCAATTGGAAGAAAAGAGTTTCGCAGAAAAATATCTGGTCGGAACTCTTATGAGCGTTGCTATTGCATTGTTCTGTATTACTTTTGGCAGAATGCTATTGGTTTAAAGGCAAGGTTGGTCTTGATGGAACTCTATCCAAGCCTTACCTTCCCAAGGAGCGAGTAGGAAAGCCCAGCAAATGGGGAACGCTATATGCTTGCCTTGCACTGAAGAATAAGTAAATCTAAATTTATTGATTTTCCGAACTAATACTATTTACATTAATTCGAGTTACCGGCAAAATAGCTTTATTGAGCTACGGGAATATAACAGAAGGTAATTACATCTGAGAGAGGACTGGCTTTTCATCCTTAACACAGTTTAACCCCATATTGTGCTTGCCAGATTGGATGAACGGTATTTTATATTGCTTTACATTTAGTTCTATACATAGTAAAATATTCACATATTCTAGCTAAGTGAGGTAATCCCATGCCATCTAACGCTTAATTTTTCTTAAACCAAATAAATAGATTTGAAGCCTTGTGTTATAGGGTTTTTATTTGATGCGTAAAAGAAAATTAAGTGAAGCTGCATGTTGAGTGATTACTATTTTTATGTCTGTTAAAAGTACGGCGGTGTTGTGTTGTTGGGTCGTAGATTCATCGGAACTGCCACGGCTGCTTTAGCTACTATGGGACAGAATGAGATTAAGTAAATATCACAGATTTATATAAGAATCACCATATGCATAGTCTTAGTTTTCGAGACAATGCAGTGGTGATTTTATTTTGCTAAAATATGCAAATACTCATCCCAAAATGCTATAAGAAATAATGTTGGGGCTGTAAAAATAACTCTCGGAGATGGAGTTGAAGCCCTGAATGAAACGGGATTTGACCTGATTCTGAGTAATCCGCCCTATCATGCTGATTTTTTCGTTGCCAAAAGATTCATTGAGAAGAGCTTCAACAGACTCAAATTCGGAGGAAGAATGCTAATGGTTACAAAACGAAAGGATTGGTACAAAAATAAGTTAATATCAGTATTTGGTGGTGTCATCATACGTGAGGTAAATGAATACTTTGTGTTTGAAGCAGAGAGGAGAAATTATAGTTATGCTAAGAAGAGAGGATGATTATATGTTTAAGATTGAAGAGATTCTTGAAAATTGGGTGCTTGAAAAACCCTATAGAATATTGGAGGTTAATGTGGAGGTACAGTATGAAATACGACAACCCAATGCGTGGTTTGTTAATGATAATTTTCTGCTAAAAAGATTTAAAAATCCTGACTGGCTGCAAAATGGAATTGTGGTTCTTAAAGCACTGGACGGAGAAGGAGTGCCTGTTGCGGTTCCTGTAGAAACAAAGGGACAAACCAGCTTTTGCACAGTTGATAATGAGTATTTCTGCCTATATCCCAGACTAAGGGGTAAGGGCTTGATTGATCATTTTGAGGGAGATTACCTGAACCGTGCCGAGTATCTCGGCCAGATAGTTGGCAATTTACACCTCGCTTTTAAAAAGTGTGAGGGAATAATACCCTGCAGTGAGAATAATCTTTTGTCGGAAATTATGAACTGGGCAATTCCTGCTTATAAGGAGTTTGCAGAGAACAGAGGAATAAGGATAAATGACCAGCTTATTAATAGCTATATAACTGAATTTTCTTCTTTATATGGACAACTTCCAAGACAGATCATTCATCGGGACATTCACGGAGAAAACCTTCTATTTGAGAATGGAAGGCTGTCCGGGTACATAGATTTCGACTTAAGTCAGAGAAATGTTAGGGTTTTTGACCCCTGCTATTTGTCTACCGATATTTTATCAGGCTGCTTTGAAGCTGCTGAAAAACGGGAGAAATGGATAGTATTATTCAAAAGTATCATTAATGGCTACGACTCTGTTTGCACCTTAAGACCTGAAGAGAAAAAGGCCCTTGTATATGTGCTATTGTCAATTGAGTTTATCTTTATTGCCTACTTTGCAGGAAATGGATATCCTCAGTTGGCTGAAGCTAACATTAAAATGCTAAATTGGATTTATGAGAACCGTAGTTGCTTGGAAGTTTTATAAGAATTTAAATTGAACAGCTAGAGCAGCAAATCAGCATACCTGATGCGTAACGAGAGGATGTTAAATATTTTAACTGGAGGATATTCTAATGAGCGTACGAATACTGGGAATTCGTGAAAATCCCGAGTACCTTGAAAGAGGAATTGATTACTTTTCAACAAGGTGGGGTATTGACAGAAGAATTTATCGAGACAGCATCTCCCATAGTATAACCACTGATAACCCATTGCCAAGGTGGTATTTAATGCTTAATTGTGGCGAGATAATCGGGAGCTATGGACTTATAACAAATGATTTTATCAGTCGGCAGGACTTGTACCCATGGCTGTGCGCATTATTTATCGAAGAGGAACAGCGTGGACAGCGATTAGGAGCAAAACTGCTGGAGCATGGCAGGTCTGAGGCTGGTAAGCTGGGTTTTTCGAAATTATATTTATGTACTGATCATGACGGTTACTATGAAAAATATGGATGGAATTATCTTGCAAAGGGTTTTCATCCTTGGGGCGAAGAATCAAAGGTATATGAAATAACAAGTTTGTAAATTAGAGTATGGCTTTGGGATGGAGGCTAGAGACTTCATACCAACATCCCAAAGCGCCAAGCCCTGTAAACTAATAGGTGCATTGCAACAAAGACCTATAGATTATGTACTGTAGAAATATCGCTTTCAAGAGATAAAAGTCCTGAAGTCATTGCTTTTAATGATAATTCTATTAGTTGATCCAAGGTTCTCAGAGCTTTTATCTTGTCATCATGACTGCATGACAGCTTGTCATATATACTAGTATCATACATTCTAATATGTACCTCCTCAATTTGTTGATTGTTTTCAGGCTTTAGAGCCAGAGTGTTCAGCTTTCTGTATTCTCCGGGAGTTAACCCGTAGTACCTTTTGAAAGCTCTGCAAAACCCATCCTGAGATTCAAACCTATAGCTTGCTGCTATTTCCAAAATACTCAATTTTTTTGTTAATAAATCTCTTGAAGCAGCTTTGAGACGCTGCCTCCTTAAATACTCCATTGGAGCTTC
>JAEZIV010000114.1 GCA_023436515.1 Bacillota bacterium | reverse complement strand
AAGTAAGTGACAGCTGTATAGGTATTCTCATATCAGGTGAACCCAACTGCGCCATTACAGAACCGTCAACATATTCAATCATAGAATGAATAATACTTTGAGGATGAACCAGCACTTGAATTTTTTCAAGTCCCATATTGAAGAGCCATCTTGCTTCAATCACTTCCAAGCCTTTGTTCATAAGGGTTGCAGAATCAATTGTTATCTTACTTCCCATATTCCAGTTTGGGTGCTTTAGGGCCTGAGCCGGAGTGATGCTTTGAAGCTCAGATAGCTTCTTACCCCTGAAGGGTCCGCCTGAGGCAGTAATAATTATCTTTTCTACCTGCTTGTCATTATTGCCCATTAGACACTGATATATTGCGGAATGCTCGCTGTCAACCGGAAATATTTGTACCCCCTGCTTTATGGCCTCCTGCATAACCAGCTGACCTGCCGTAACAAGAGTTTCCTTATTTGCAAGAGCAATATTCTTTTTGCAGCGAATAGCGTGCATGGTAGGTATAAGTCCAGCAGTTCCAACAACAGAAGTAACTACAGTATCGACCTGAGCTGCCTCAACTACACGAAGCATCCCTTCAAGTCCATGTGCTATCTCTACCTGCATATCTCCAAGCCTACTTTGAAGCTCTGATGCCAGTTCCTTGTTTCCTACTGAAACCAATTGAGGTTTAAATTCAAAAACCTGCTTTTCCAATAAATCAATATTTGAATTTGCTGATAGGGCAGCAACCTTTATTTTTAGGTTTCTAGCTACATCCAGCGTCTGTACACCTATTGAACCGGTGGATCCTATAATTGAAATTACCTTAGCCATTCTACCTCCGGATTTATATGCGCCTGGTATAAAAAAGCTTGCCGGGTTTAACAACACCCAATCACATATTATTCTATTTCCTACTTATTCCTACATTCTTACAGAAATAATATAAGTACATAGTAAACTACAGGAGCAACGAACAATATACTGTCAAACCTGTCCAAAACTCCGCCGTGTCCCGGCATTATACTCCCGTAATCCTTTACATTCACAAATCTCTTGACAGCTGATGCCGACCAGTCCCCAATTTGGGAAATAAGCCCGCAAAACAAGCCCAATAATATCAAAGCAACAAGGGAAATTTCTAATTCAAAAAAGGCTTGGGCTATAAAGCCAAAAGCAATCATTAGCCCTATACAGCCAAGTACTCCTCCGATGGCCCCGGCATATGTCTTGTGTTTGCTTATTTCAGGTACTATTTTCCTCTTACCGAATAAGCGACCAAAGGTATATGCCATCGTATCTGTTCCCCATGCACCTATAAATATTAACCAGATTAACAGGAAACCGTTTTCCAGGTTTCGTATAAGTATGAGAAAGCTCAAGAGAAAAGGAACGTAAGCAATACCAAAGGCTGTTATAGCTGCGTCAATGACATTATATTTTTTATGCCCAAATACAATAGCAGTCATACTGAAAAAAATGGCCAATATAACAGAAATACCTACCAAAAGCCCTAAATCCAGCTTATATAACCCTGAAGGCTCCAACCCAAGAAGCAACAGTGGTATAACAGACAAATACCCTATACCCTTTATGGGGTTTACACCCTTTAGCTTTCCAACTGAATTATAAAACTCATAAAGGCCAATAGCAGCAATAAGACTGACAGCTATACCTAATGTTATTGAACCCATGAATAAAACAGCAACCAGCAGTACAAGCCCTACTAAAGCACTCAAAACCCTAGTCTTTAACATTTTTCCTCCATATGCCTTTGTCCGTAGACTTCCCTTAGGAACGGCGAGTTTAATTTATTCCCCCAAACCTTCTGCTTCTATTTCCAAAAGCTGCGATTGCTTCAGCAATATGCTCTTCCCTAACATCCGGCCAAAGCTCATTGGTAAACCAGAATTCGGTATATGCACATTGCCACAGCAAGTAATTACTTATCCTTTGTTCACCGCTGGTCCTTATAAGCAAATCCGGGTCCGGAATACCTACAGTGTACAGACAGCCTTCAATATGTCTTTCATCTATGTCATCTATTTTTAGTTTGTTTGCTTTTACCATTCGGGCTATTTCCTTTGCAGCCTTGGTTAGTTCAAGCCTTGAGCCGTAATTAAGTGCCATGTTTAATTGTAAGCCATTATTTACACTCGTTAATTTCTCAACTCTGGCTATTTCACTTTGAAGCTCCCCGGGCAAGCCAGCAACATCTCCAATAACCTTAATTCTGACATTGCTGCCATCAAGCTCTCTCTCGGCATTTCTCAGAAACTCCAGTAGAAGTCCCATTAATGCATCAACCTCATTCTTCGGGCGCGTCCAGTTTTCAGTTGAAAAAGCATATACGGTAAGATGCTTTACACCTATTTCAGAGCAATATATAACAACCCTTTTAAGTGTCATGGAACCTTCTCTGTGCCCTACACTTCTTGGTAGTCCTCTTTTTTTTGCCCATCTTCCGTTACCATCGGGTATTATAGCTATATGCTCCGGTATTTTTAGAAAATCTCTTTTAATATCCTTTGGCCGTCTCAACAACCGGGTAACCCTATTCCAAAGACCCATATTACACTCCTAATTGAGTAAACTATATATACATTAATTTAACCCATTCTGTATTAACCCTACACACTAATAACAACAGCAAATCATATATTCCAAAACAACCCCTCATTTAGAGGGGTTTACATACAATAAAATATAATTTTTTCTCTGAGGCATTTACCCGCAGTACACGAAAAGTGTCGTCAAATTCAGATATATCCAGCTTTGGAGGTGCGGTTATCTTAATATTCTCTATTATATACCCATTGCTTTCGGCCAATTTACGAGCTTCCCCCAAGGGTAATCCCACTAATTGGATCATACTTCCATGATTTCCTTGTCTTTAGCTTCAACTATTTTATCTATTTCGGCGATGTATTTATCAGTTAGATTCTGAATGTCCTTTTCAGCATCCTTCAAGTCGTCTTCAGTAATCTCACTGTTGTTTTTGTTTGTTTTCATTCCTT
>JAEZIV010000051.1 GCA_023436515.1 Bacillota bacterium | reverse complement strand
GCCTCGAGAGTATCAAGCACCTTACGGCTGGCAGTAAGTCTTCCCTCCCCATGGGAGATAGCTATACTGTGGATATCGCCAACCTTAACATTGCTTAACCAGGGTGAGAGGTTGGAGGTTATCCTTGTATTAACAAGGCAGGACTGGTGTCGTCCTATAGTGTTAAAGGTTAAGGTTGGGCAGCTCTCATCGATATCCCTGATTTCTCCGAAGGGCAGCAAGCCCAGCTTTATTAAAGCCTGGAAGCCATTGCATATGCCTAAAACCAAACCATCCCTTTGCTTAAGCAATCTCATAACAGCCTGACTGACAACAGGATTCCTGAAGGCAGTGGCTATGAATTTGCCGGAACCCTCTGGTTCATCACCTGCGCTGAAGCCCCCAGGAATCATTATTATTTGGGAATTGTCTATAAGTCTTTCCATTTCTTTAATGGACTCTTCTATATCATTGTGTGACATGTTCCTGATTACTAGAGTTTCAACAATACCACCGGCATTTTCAAACACCTTTTTAGTGTCATATTCGCAGTTTGTACCCGGGAATACAGGTATGAATATCCTTGGTTTTGCCAGCTTAACCGAAGGCTTAACCTTTACACCTGCTTCATATTTGTATTCAACAGCAGCAGTATCTATATGACCTGCCTTTGTTGGGAATATCTTTTCAAGTGGAGCCTGCCACTTTTCAGATAGCTGCTGCAGGGACAATCTAATTCCGTCTACTGTTATTGCCTCATTATGGACAGTGGTTCCCAGGACAGTGGCATTCAATCCATTGAATACGACCATATCAGCTGTTGACGGTAACTCAACAATAATTGAACCGTATAACGGTTTAAACAACATAGCAGGGGCTATATCCGAGCTAAACTCAAAGCCTATCATGTTGCCGAAAGCCATTTTACTGATGATTTCTGCTATACCGCCCTCCCTTACAGAGCTGGCTGACAATATTGATTTCTGAACCGTCATTTTGTGTACCTTACTATAAACTCTATCAAGCTCTTCGAAATCCGGGAGCTTATTCTCATCTAACCCTACAGTCAGAAGCACAACCTTACTTCCCACTGCTTTGAACTCATTTGAAATTACATTATTTACATTAACGGTATCAACAGCAAAGGAAACCAGTGTTGGAGGTACATCGAGCTCATTAAAGCTCCCGGACATACTGTCCTTCCCACCGATGGCTGCAGTCCCAAGCTTCATCTGAGCATAATATGCACCCAGTAATGCGCTTAAGGGCTTGCCCCATCGCTTTGCATCCTTTCCAAGCTTTTCGAAATATTCCTGTAGGGTCAATCTTGCCTTTTTATAATCGCCACCCATTGCAACTATCTTGGCAACAGATTCTACAACTGCATACACTGCTCCATGGAAGGGACTCCAAATAGATATCTCGGGATTATAACCATAGGACATCAGAGTCCCTGTGGTTGTATCGCCTTCCATCAAAGGCAGCTTTGCAGCCATTCCCTCAGCCGGAGTGAGTTGATTTTTTCCTCCGAAGGGCATAAGAACAGTATTAGCTCCAATGGTTGAGTCAAAACGTTCAACAAGTCCCTTTTGACTGCAGCGATTAAGGTTTTGAAGGTTAGCAATCCATTTATCTGTTAAATTCTCAATTTCTATATTATTATACTTATCAAAGTAGCTTTCCTCTGCTGGAGCTTGTACCTGAATATTTATTCTTTGCTTTGCTCCATTTGAATTAAGGAACTCACGGCTTAAGTCTACAATTTTGGTTCCTCTCCAATTCATTTTTAGTCTAGGAGCAGCAGTCACCTCTGCCACCACTACGGCTTCAAGGTTTTCCATATTTGAATACCTGATAAATCTATCAACATCAGCCGCCTCAACCACAACAGCCATTCTTTCCTGAGACTCTGATATAGCCAGCTCTGTTCCGTCCAAGCCTTCATACTTTTTTGGTACCATGTCAAGGTCTATTTCAAGACCGTCAGCCAGCTCACCTATTGCAACAGACACACCGCCTGCTCCAAAGTCATTGCATCTCTTGATTAATGTGCTTACCTCAGGATTTCTGAACAAGCGCTGAATTTTTCTTTCAGTGGGTGCATTACCCTTTTGGACTTCAGCACCGCAAGATACAAGGGATTCTTCAGTATGTGCCTTTGAGGAACCGGTTGCTCCTCCGCAGCCGTCTCTTCCCGTTCTTCCGCCAAGTAGAATTATTTTATCTCCGGCTGCGGGCTGCATACGCACTACATTTTTTCTTGGGGCAGCACCTATCACAGCTCCTATCTCCATTCTTTTTGCAACATAGCCCTCATTGTATATTTCGGCAACCTGTCCTGTTGCAAGGCCAATCTGGTTGCCATAGGAGCTGTAGCCTGCGGCGGCGCCGGTGGTTATTTTCTTCTGAGGAAGCTTACCTGGAATTGTGTCCTCCATACTGGTTCTGGGATCACCGCTTCCGGTCACTCTCATAGCCTGGTAAACATATACCCTTCCTGACAGTGGATCGCGGATGGCGCCGCCCAGACAGGTTGCAGCGCCGCCGAAGGGTTCAATTTCTGTAGGATGGTTATGGGTTTCATTTTTGAACATAACAAGCCATTCTTCATTTTTACCGTTTACATCAGCGTTAACAACAATACTGCAGGCATTTATTTCCTCAGATAAATCCAGATCCTCAAGCTTGCCCTGCTTTTTAAGCTTTTTCATTGCCATTAAAGCAACATCCATCAGGCATATATCCTTATCGGTCCGATCCTTGTATACTTCCTCACGGGCTGCAGTATAATCCTTATAGGTATCCTCTATAATCTTAGAAAATTTACCTTCTTGAAACTCAACACTGTCAATACAGGTGAGGAAGGTGGTATGTCTGCAATGATCCGACCAGTAAGTATCAATCATCCGCATTTCAGTTACTGAAGGATCTCTCTTTTCTGAATTTTTGAAATAGCCTTGACAGAATATAATGTCATCAAAGGACATAGCAAAGCTCATTTCCTTTAACAATTCCGAAAGTTGATTTTGGTTCATGCCAATAAAGCCGTAAATGATTTCAACAGCCTCTGGCTGCTCCACCTCGGTCTTTAAGGTCTGAGGCTTTCCCATTCCTG
>JAEZIV010000476.1 GCA_023436515.1 Bacillota bacterium | reverse complement strand
GTGGAATAAAGCACCTCACAGGACGCGCCGGTAATACCCCATATCGAAGATATATTAATTATTTTTCCCCTTTGTTTATTTATCATGGGGGGTAATACACCCTGCGCACAAAGAAACATTCCCTTTACGTTAATTTCAAACATCCTGTCCCACTCATCTGGAGCTATGTCGGTGAAAAGCTGTTGTTTAGCTACTCCTGCATTGTTTATTAAAATATCTATCTCACCATATACCTTATTTATATACTGAAGCATTGCTTCCACCTGATGGGCCTTAGAAACATCAGCCTGAGCCAGAATTGCACTGCAACCGGCTGACTCGAGCTCACTTTGAAGCCTTTGTGCGGAAGCAATACCGGTATTATAGTTAATTACAACTCTATGTCCTCTAGAAGCAAACAATGCTGCAATATCCCGTCCGATTCCTCTTGATGCTCCGGTTACTAAAACCGTTTTACACATATTCTCACTCCCGGCCTGTAATTGTATTAAGGAATGCCTGCTTAGCCTCGGAGTCCTTGAACTGACCGAAATAATCCGCAACCTCAATTCCAAAGTCAACAAAGGATATCCCCTTTGAGGTTATTACGTTACCATCCCGTACAACTCTTGTATCAATAAAGTTTTCTCTTGGGAAAGGATCCTCCTCCTTGAATTGCTCCCTTCTCATCTGATTCCATTCTACTATGGAGGTAGTATATTTCACCTTGCTTAGAATACCGGCTTTTGCAAAAAACCTTGGGCCTGCACAAATGGCTGCCAAAAGCTTTCCATTTTCATAAAATAGGTTTATTAAGTTGAGCATTTCATCCTTAACCACCGGATTCCAGCCTCCAGGTATGATAAAGCCTTCATAATCCTCGGCTTTTGCTTCACCGACTGTGATTGCGGGTAGAAATAGCATTCCCCCCTTGCTTTTGACCGGCTCCATATCATATGCACAAGGTACTATCTCCTTGGACAGCTCATGCCCAAGCAAATGAGTTGCGTAAGTTACTTCAAAATCAGCCATATCATTATACATAAATACCAGTATTTTTCCCATACTTAACTCTCCTTTTCCATAAAAATATTTTCATATGATTATAGGTAAAACAAATCTATTTATCGTCATATCACTGCATGATATAGTTCTTTACTTGGTCAATCCCTCAAGCGTTTCAAGATAGTTCAGGGCCTCCTGCTGTGAACCAAGGCACATTTCTTCCTCGGGTCTTAAGCTGCTGCAAACTGCAGGCCTATCAGGCTTTCCAAAAAGCTTACACCTTAAATCCTTGTCAAGCTGTACGCATTTTACACCTGCCGGCTTACCTTCAGGCATTCCCGGAATTGGTGATGTTATTGAAGGAGCAATACAACAAGCTCCGCAGCCCTCCCTGCATTCCATATAGAATAGTTCCTTTCCACTGCCGTTAGTTGTACAGCCTTACCCTACCATTGAGAATAGGGCTTTAATATAAGATTGGAGTTGGCGTACCTTTTGTCGAAGGTCACCTCACGCCCAAGCCACTCAGGTATAGCAAACTCCTGCTCCTCACACTCAAGTTCAATTTCAGCTACCACTAATCCACTGTTTTCACCAATAAACTCATCTATTACCCATTCATTGCCCATGTAATTGGTGAAATACCTTATTTTCTCGATAATTGGCTTGATGCAAAGGTTCATCAGCATTTCTTCAGCTTCAGCTACAGGAATCTCATATTCGAATTCCTCCCTAGTATAGGAGCGGGTTTTTCCCTTTATAGTTATAAAGCCCTTATTTTCATAGGTGCGGACTCGAACTGTTCTATCCCTATCAACTGACAAATACCCTTGTCTGAAAAAGCTGTTTCGAGCTTGTTTTTTAAAGCTATTATCTATTACCAGAAATTTTTTTTCGATTTCCTTCGGCATTTTGACGTCCTCCCGAACAATACTATTATATATCAGTGTATAGTGTTTTCCAACAGAAATTGTCCTACTGTTTCTTACCGTAGAAAGCACTTACAGAGTAATAGTCTTTATATTGTCAGGTTACTGAAAAAATCTGGAATTGCAGGAGATTACTTTTCACAGAAAAGGTGTTAATAAGTGAAAGAAAAGCCCGGTAAATACCGAGCTTTTCTTTATCCTAATAAATCTTTAACTATTCGGTTAACCAATTTACCGTCGGCTTTGCCTCTGGTTTCAGGCATCACAGCCTGCATTACCTTTCCGATATCTTTAGCGGAAGCTGCACCGGTTGATGCAATCGCATTTTTAACAATATTCTCAATCTCAGCTTCGCTTAACTGTTGTGGCAAATATTTTTTTAATACTTCTATTTCAGCCTTTAGATTATCTATAAGATCGTCTCTGCCGCTTTTTTCAAAGTCAGGCAAAGTATCCATTCTTTTCTTAACTTCTTTAGCAATAATCTCAACTATACCATCATCGTCAAGGGTGACTTTTGAATCCTTTTCAACCTGAAGCACAGCCGATCTTGCCATTTGAACAGCGGTCTTCCTAACATTGTCGCCATCCTTCATGGCTGCTTTTAAATCCTGTAGAAGCAGATCTTTTAGTGACATAATACATATCTCCTATAAGCTACTACATCCAATATTATTTAAATTTTCTTTTTCTTGCAGCTTCAGACTTCTTCTTTCTCTTTACACTTGGCTTTTCGTAATGTTCTCTCTTTCTTACCTCGGCTAAAACACCTGATTTAGCACAAGATCTCTTAAACCTTTTGAGAGCACTATCCAAAGACTCATTCTCTTTAACTCTTACTTCAGACACACAACTTCCCTCCCTCCGATGGTAACAATTGTGCCAGGAATAAGCCGTAGTATTTAAAAAATACTATAGGGAATCAAGCTAAATACAGCACACAGTATATTATATATTAATTTTCAAAATAGTGTCAACATTTATTTGCAAAAGAAAGACATGGTATATATATATTAAAGTATTTTTGCACCTAAGCTTCTTCCCCCTACAAGGTGAAAATGAAGGTGAAATACTGTCTGCCCCGCATCTGCACCGCAGTTGTTGATTAGTCGGTAACCACTTTCAGCTATACCCATCTGCTTTGCTATTTCATTTGCTGCAAGGTGTATATCTTGTAGTACATCTACATTTTCAGACGATAATTCATTATGGGATGCTATGTGCTCTTTTGGAATAATAATCACATGCACCGGAGCTTGGGGACTTATATCATGAAATGCATAAACCTTATCGGTTTCATATACTTTCTTTGAGGGTATCTCCCCATTTTTGATCTTGCAAAAAATACAATCACTCATGTTCTTCATATCGGCTTACATCATCTTTCGAGGTATCCGACATTTACCTCCTCTTTTCTTTTCACTATTTAAGGCGTTAGCATCACATAACGGTTTTAGCCTCTTTTGAGGGATAAAACTGCTATGTGCTGATTGGCATGTCAGTTACTTGATTTGAGCATCTATAACAGGAATTGCGGCCTTCAGGGCATCATTTATCTTTGCTGCATCCTTGCCTCCTGCTTGAGCCATGTCAGGACGTCCTCCTCCGCCGCCTCCGGCAATCTTGGCAACTTCCTTTATAATATTCCCTGAATGTACTCCCTTTGAAAGAACATCCTTTGTTGCTGTTACAATAAAGGTTACCTTATCTCCATGATTTGAACCAAGCACAATAACGCCGGATTCAATTTTATTTTTAAGCATATCTCCGGTATTTCTGAGGCCGTCTATATCGAGAGTGTCGAATCTGGCAGTAATAACCTTTACACCTTTAACCTCCACAGCCTTTGCTATTACCTCATCTGCCTCACCGCTAACCAGCTTATTACGGAGCTGCTCTATTTCCTTCTCGGCATTCTTCAACTCCTGGCCAAGAATCTCAACCTTTTTAAGGCTATCCTGAG
>JAEZIV010000475.1 GCA_023436515.1 Bacillota bacterium | reverse complement strand
CAACCAATCTGAACCAGAGTCAAAAATACCATCATCAGCCGGGATTTTCCAGTCGCTTGTTTCGGGTGATTTTGTGAAACTTACTGCTCCGCTTATAGCAACTTTTGCTCCTACCGTAAACGCTGCTGAAGTATTTGCAGTAACCGGGAAAATAGAGAGCCTGGAAAACCCTTTATACGCCTGTGCAAATAGTTGCAAGTTAATTTTTTTTAACATTTCTATACCTCCTCATTAATTGTAAATTGCATTGCTTTATGAAATATACCGGTATCTTCTTCAAATTGATCCGGCAATGAAACATGAGTAAAACCCAAAGATCTCATAACTCTTTGAGTAGCTTTTGCTATCTGACTAAATGAACTTGAAGACCAAATATCAACCTGGTACTCAATCTGATCCGAAAATTCATTATCGTCAGCCGAGGCATCTTCAGAATTTGATAATTCGAAAAATGTAATGTATGGTGGTTTTGGAGTACTTGCAGGCCTAATCCAGTAAACTTTATCCGCAATCAATGAAGTTAACTCAACATCACTTTTTAAAGCATTAAGGATACTTTCTTTCTTATCAATCATAGTCCCAACGCTCCTTTAATATAATCCGAACACACTTGCCGCACTTTGGATTGTAATATATACGGCTGAACCCTCATAAAAGGTCTAGCAGCCATTTTCGATGTTCCAAATTCAACGTGAATTGCAGTGTCTTTTTCAGGCCCAACTTTTGAAACTATTTTATACCGATACCTTTTAGTGGGCATAAGCACTTTAATGCTTTCCTTAAGTTTTATGGTGTCTGTATCTTTAGGATTTTTGTTTGCTGGGCAGTATTTTTTCATTGATTGCTCAAGAAGCTTACTACTTTCATTTACTGCTAACACCCCAGCCAACATAATCTTACTTCTATTAGCTTCAAGCTTGGCCAGAATTTCTTCTGTGCCTTTAATTGTTATTCTACTTTTTGGCATTAGCTCACCACCTTGCAATATATTTCGAGATACCTATGCTCCATATCGATATCTATAGGCTCTTCTGTGATGTCATAATCAATGCCATCAAATCTGATTTTCCAATCTTTTTTTATGCCCTTTAGATATCGAATGATAAACTTTATCCTGCTTTCACTTTGAGTTTGTTGAGCCTGCCAAAACTCTTTACCCCTTAAAGGTATAACAGATGCCCAAACGGTTGCCCCGTCAACATAGTTGGTCTTTTCCAGAGAATCTTCTGTAATTGTCACAGGAGTTCGTAAGGTAAGACGTTTATTTAACGTTATCATACCGGGATCACCCGCCTCATACCTAACAAGGAATTCCTTACGGATTCTATTTTTTGTTTCTCACCGTCTTTTAGAGATATCAACACTCCATCAGCAAGAATCTTCATATGCGCCACCATAGCCCACTTTATTGACTCTGGAACTGCTGAGGCATTCCCAAAACCAGCTATAAATTGAATTCTTATACCGTTAACTGGCATTAGCTCAGTAGTAGGCCAATATTTTGAAGTATTAAGAACAACTCTGTTTATGAAGCTGTCTTTATCGACAATATAGCCTTCAAACTCCCTTACAATCCCATCTTTATCTGTATATTTAAAACTATCTACATTTTGAATAGGACTGCAATTTCTAAATTCGATCTGTCTATCTGATGGAAATAAGTCTAAGACAAGCTCCAGTGTTTGAGTAATATACTTTTTACCTTGATAGTCCTCACACCATTCTCTGGCCTGTTTAATTAAACTTAAGATAAGAGAGTCATCTTCATTTCCGTCTATCCTTAGATGCTGTTTTGCTTCCTCCAGGCTTAGCGGTTCCGTTGTCGGGGGTGTTATTACTTTGACTGTCATTTATTTCACCTGCCTCAATTATGGTACAGTGACCACAGTCATGCCATGCTTGAGCCGTATCTTCGTCCAGATCAACTAATTGACCTGGATAGTAAGACCACTCTGCACTTGCTATACTTATATTCATTTTTACTTTTGTCATTTACTACCTCCATTCAGAAATAAGGGCATAAAAATAAGGCTTATGCCCTTAAATCCTGAAACTAGTATTAAGTTGCTGAGTTCTGGTAGTACTTAATTGGGTTGCCGCCCGCATCTCTCATTCTCCCATCAGTACGATAGAAGCAAAGGAACCCTACCTGACCATTTTCAATGTACTTTTCGGATATACGAACAATCATAACGTCCATAACGTCACGGATTATGTATTTACTCATATCTCCAAAAAGTACTGACTTTGCACTTGCAGCCATAGAAGCCACATCCTGATTAATGTCATATCTAAAACCGAGAATAGTATCAGGTTCTCTTTCAGCAATGCCAGGCACCCATAGTGGTCTTTGCTGACCGTCTTTAAGCTTTTTAATTGCCTTAAGAGAAGAATCATTAAACATAAAACCACAAGTTTCTTTTGCTCTATACGCAGGATCTACAGAATGAATGAGATCAACAAGGTCATCGTATATGATTGATGTAGTCTGTCCGGTAGTACCAGCCTTACCAAGTGTAGCTCCTGTTACAATACCTTGCGGCTTGCTGGTATTATCGCCAGTGGTATAATGAAGATTTGTTATTCTGTAAAGTCTCTCTGCAAGCAGTTTCTTTACTTCTTCTTCGACATTGATTGCTGTGTCCTGAAGTAATTCAATTGGGATTAATACTGTTTTAGAACTGTACTTGTACGCTTTCATGATAATTTGCCCGAAAGTAACATCCTGAGCTGTTACAGCAGTGTTTTCGCCAACAAGTTCACCTATGTTAGCGACATCGTTAACTGATGGCATAGGAAGATCGTTACCACCAGCTGTTTTTATTACTCTTGCCACATTTCTCATTCCACCGAAAGCCTTCATAGCAACTTCAAGTTCATTAAAGAAACCTTGAGGAACAGTATATCCTCCAGCAGCTCCGGTAACAGCTGACAGAGCTCTTGCTTCAGAACCATTTAGTTGCTGTCTACCATTTTCAATTATTTTTCTTTCTTCAGGAGTTAACCCAGCTGCACCAAATCTCAGGTAACTATCATATGCAGACCTGTATTCTTTTGTAGCAACTGGATTTTCCCTCGTATTTTTCTGTTGTTCTGGCTCTTTAATATTTTCAGGATTTATCTCACCCTGAGCTCTGAGCTGTTCCTGCATCTTTTCAATTGCAGCTATTTCTCTGGTCATATTATCTATGTCTGCATCAATTTTCTCGTACTGTTCGAGTTCTGCAGCACTCATTGACCTCTTTTCGACATCTGCTTTATTGAGAACTTCCAAAGCCTGTTCTCTTAGAGCCTTCCTTTTTTCTTTGAGTTCAAGTATGTTTTTCATTTACCATATCCTCCTTAAAATTTGGTTTTCATCTCAAGTCTTTTCTTGAGTGTTTCAATATATCCAGCCGATTCCTCGGCACGGGTATCAGCTTTAGGAACCTCTTTTTCAAGTTCCTCCTGTGATCTTCCTACTCCGACTTGTGGATCAGCTGGAGTTGGTTCGATTGATATTTCAAACGGTTCCCACCTTAATGCAACATATGCAGGACCTTGATATCTGCCGTTTGTTGATGTTTTACCTGCAGTTACTTCTTCCCAGTTGCTTACTGTGTAACCAAATGAAACACCTTTAATAAATCCTTTTTTAACCTTTTGGAATACTTTGTCAGAGTCCTCATCATCGTCAAAGGTTATTTCAGCTCTACATTTTCTGTTTGCTGAATCAAGCCAAGCTCGTTCAATCTTTGCAATAGGCATCTTGCCATAGTTAATATCTCTACCATGACTAAATAAAACCACACCGACATCGAGTAACCGCTGTAAGGCTACACAACCATCATCGTGAGCTAAAACCTCGCTACCATACCACCTGTCAACCGATACTTCTGAGCTAAATGAAAGTTCTATTGTTCTGGAATCTTCACTTTTTGCTCTTATCTCAGCTTCAATAAATCTTTGTTGCACTTGGCCGTTAACCGGCTTTTCCTGTTTCCCCATTATTACCACCGCCTTTCTCTGAAATCATTTTGTATTTGAAGTATTCTTCAAGCAAGTTTACAGGTATCATGTTCCCATTTACCATGCGGATATCTCCGCCCTCGTAGGTATTCATATCCTCAAGTTCAAGGACTATGTTTGGAGAAAAAACACCATTTTGAATCATTGAGTTATAAAAGTCTTTTCTTGCGGCTATGTCTCCACGTAATAATGCATTAGCGCTGAATTTTGCATAATGCTTTTTCCTGTCATTGATACTTAATAAATCTCTAAATATGGTCTGTTCTATTTTTTTAAGCCACGGAGCTAAACAATATTGAACAAAATTAATACTTTGCTGCTCAATATTCGAGAACGTTGCTCTCTCCAAATCCATAATCATATGCGGAGGTACATTAAAAAAACGAGCAATTTCAATTACTTGAAATTTTCTCGTTTCTAGAAACTGTGATTCATCTGGGTTACTATTAAGTTTATTTGCCTTAGCTCCTTCCTCAAGGAATAGCCACTTATGGGCCCCTCCCAAGCCAGAGTAAGCAGAGTTAAAACTCTCTTTAAATCTATTAAACGCATCATCACTCATGGCAGTAGGTGTTTCAATAACTCCCCCAAGATTTCCACCCTGACTGAAGTATTTTGACCCATATTCCTCTGTGGCTAAAGATAATCCCAACGCTTCCCGGGCAATTTCTATGGGATCCAGCGCAGCATCCGGACTTGAAAATTTCATCCCCTGAACGTGTAAAATGTTTTCAGCATAGTATTTGTACTGATTTCCACTCTCAGTAATCACGTAATATTTCTCATTCGTTTTACTGTTTTTGTATATAGAAACTGCCCCGGATGGAACGTTCCAGAGTTCTCTGATAGTTCCATCACCATCTCTTTTAATAACTGCTATACCATCGCCAGTTAGCAATAAATTAACTATAAGCATCTGCCAAAAGTCAAAACTTATTGTCTGAGGGTTTGGAAGATCATGCAATAAAGTATATAAATTATGTTCTTCAGCCTTAATCTTTCCGCCCTGCTTATTTTTGTACAACACAAGCGGTAAAGCAGCTATGGTGCAGCTTATTAAATTCACGCATGCAAATACCGCAGCTACCTTAATTGCCGTTTCTCTGTTCACTGGTACTCCAGCATTACTATTTGACAAATCCATAAATATTTTCGCGAATTCTTTTGCTGTAAGTTGTTCTGTTTCTCTTTTTGCTAGAAATTTGCCGATTAAAGGGATTTTCAATAATTTTCACCTCCTTTATATAATTAAATAACTCTAACTCCCCTGGTTTGATAAACAGATTTTTTGCCTTCATTAACCATTGCTCGCCTCATTGCTGTTATTATTGCAGCAAGTAAGTCAATTCTTTGTGTATCATCCTTATGCTTTTTTGAAAGCATTATAAGGCCTCCGCCTTTATCTACTTCCATAGCGTTACTTAAGCACCATGTTAATAGTGGGCTCCCATCATGAACAATCCTTCCTTGAATAACTAACTCTCTAAAAAACTTCGTTGGTTCCGATAAAGTTAAAGGACCTTGTCTTATATCAATAACTTGATCATCTGAGTAGTTATTTTTTCTAAGATCGTTACCAAATTGATAAGCTGTTGCAGGGTCAATATCCCATTCTAAAATGTTCCATTTGTGTTCCTTTTTCATGTTTTCGGAATATTCAATTATGCCATCAGTATCAATTACACCGCCATCCTGAATAGTACACCAGCCATCTTTTTCAAGAAAATCGTAGTCCATATGGTCATTTTCTCTATGCCATTGAACTCTTTCTCTTGGAAGAAAACCATGTGCATTAACAGCATACCTTCCATCGTCAAGCGGGAAAACATAACCATTTCCAGTTAAGTCGATTCTTTTTGATAAGTCTGCTCCTGAATAACAGTCCCTCCCTTTAACCAATTCTAAATACTGTTCTCTGGGTATGGCTAGCTGCTTCCATTTATCCATTAAGCCGTCCATATACTTTTGTTCACTGTCCATCTGCCAGAGATTGCATCTTTTTGTTAAGTACTCTCTAATTTTTGCGTAGTCGTTTGGACCATAAGCCTTGTCGTGTTCATCTTTAATTTGCTCCATCAGGTATCGAGAGTACTCATTTTCAACTTGTAAAATAGGATTGGCTTTTTTAATGACTTCAAAATCATGAGGACTATCACCTTTTTCTATCTGTCTTATTACAACAAAATAATGTTCATCTACAATTTCTCCAGTAAGTATTTTGATACATATATCTTCTTCCTTTTTACAGGGATTGTTTTCTGCATCTTTACCGGCTGTTGTAATAATACACATTAGGTTCTGTGCTCTCTTACCAAAAGCAGAATAACAAACATCATGAACCTCTGACGTTTGATGTTCGTGATATTCATCAACAACAACAATGCAAGGTGATAGTCCGTTTTTATTTTTTGTATCTTTTGAAAGAGGTCTTAAGTGTCCCCCTCTTACCTTGTGAGTTATGTAAGTTTTTTTAATATCCAGCCTTTTTCTTATGTCTGAGCTTGCCAGCCCCATATCCTTTGCATCGCCCCAAACGATTTTAGCCTGTTCTTTATCAACTGCAACACATTCAACTTGTGGCTTATTTTCGTATACTTTTAGATTAGGATTTCCTGGAGGATAATAACAATCTCCACATAACCCATAATTTGCAATTCCCGACATTTCTGCCGATTTTGCATTCCCACGGCCTACCTTTTTATAAGATTTTTTAAACCTTCGTCTGCCGGTTCTCATGTGTACCCAGCCAAACAAACATCCTAAATCAAAATGTTGATGTGGTAATAGTTCTATAGGCTGACCGCTAAAAACACCCTTTACATGAACGCAGCACTTTTCAAACCAGTCAAATATTCTGTCTGCTCTCGATTCATCAAAAACATACGGAAACTTATCAGTTCCTTGGCGCTCTAAATCATTTATATGTCTTTGACAGGCCAATCTCTCATATTCACAACTTGGACCCCTTATTCCTAATACAATCTCAACTGCGTATCTGGTGGTTGGATGAAGATTATTTATTTCCTCAGTCAAATAGGTCCGCATTAGGATCACCTCCTTGGTCTTTAGTTTTGGCAGGAACATTCTTAATTCTGGCAGTAGGATTCATGAATAACCTATCCTCGATATTCATAAGCATCTGTCTTGTTTTATTCAATCCTGCTACAGTTCCAGATATTGCTTTATATAGTTGAATCCTATCTTTGTGATCGTCACAATTATCAACATCATCATTCATAGTCACTAGAAGTCTTTCAAGTGCATCTGCTTCTGCAGATAATGAACAATATCGATTTATAATATTTTCGTCAAGGCCTTCGATCATTGTCATGTTCTTAAAGAGCTTTTTCATTCTCTTGAACATGTTAAGAGCAAATACATTTTTCATTACGTTTTCACTAGGTCTATAAATCTTAGTCCCAGATCCAACTTTTGCTTCAAGTTCTTTTCGGCTTTCAATTTCATGATTTGAAAGATGTCTTCTATTTCCATTTGCTATATGAATACCAACTGATTTTGCCGGTCTCCCCATAAAATCACTCTCCAAAAAATCTAAAATCATTCATTTCACGATATTTTTTCACACACGAGTGGACACGCGGTCTTATGTCAAAAGGCTGTAGAGATTTGACACCCCCCTACCCCATTCTGTTACCAAAACCTCCATCCTCACTCGCCGTTTTAATATCATGATGCCTTTTACATAATGGCTGCCAATTGTTTTTATCCCAAAATAAAACCATATCACCCTTATGAGGTTTGATATGGTCAACAACTACAGCCGGTTCTATTTGATTATCTTTCTTGCACTCAACACATATTGGATTACGCTTTAAGAATGTTGCTCTTGCCTTCTGCCAACGTGAGTTATATCCACGCTTTGAAGCGCTACCTCTATGTTTATCATATTGCCTTTTATCTTCTTTATCTATTCTATGTCTATCACAATAACCATTGCCAACGAGGGTATTACATCCCGGATAATTGCATAGTCTTTTTGATTTATTTGCCATAACTCACCTTCAAGTTTATTAATAAAATTCACATACATTATAGTAGGAAAACTTTTTTCAGTTGAACATATCTTATATTCTGTCTAACTCGCCGACATCCCTTAAAGCCTTTGTTTGTTAAGAGTTTCATAAAGCAATACAAATCAATTTAACATGGATACGATATGTTCAATTCATACTAAAATATTTTAAAGTTCTTTATGCTCTTATTGATATTTTCTTGTTCATATCCTATGTATCTTAATGTGATTGTTGGGCTCGCGTGATTAAAGATATTTTGTAACATAACAACATCCTTATATTGTTTATAGTGATGATAGCCAAATGTTTTTCTCATTGTATGAGTACCAAGATCAGATATGCCGAATAGCTCCCCTACATCTTTCATTATCCGGTATGCCATTCCTCTGCTCAAAGGTTTATTCTTACACTCTCTACTTTTAATTAAGTATTCGTTTAAGCTTTTACCTTCACAATACCATTTGATTTCTCTTTTTAGAATTGGGTTAATCTCAAATACTTTTTGCTTTTTGGTTTTCTTTTCCCTGATGTTAATACTGCTTTTATTTTTAACATCACAAACTCTAAGACTCAATATATCTGATATGCGCAAGCCTGAATATATACCAATCATAAACATCATGTAATTTCTCTTGTTTGTCTCTTTAAGGTAAGTGCTTACCAACTTAACCTTTTCACTATCTCGAATAGGCTCTACATAGTTCATCTGTTATCACCTTCTTAGTTTGCGATAATATCCCACAGCCATTGCATCGACTTGAACACTCCCTTTGGTCAACAATATATTGAAGCTTGTCCAGGTTATTCTTGGGTTTAATGTTTACTTCTTTCATACACTTTTTACAATTCTCTGTGTATACCCATTTAATAACTTGCACCCGCCTCAACTCCTTTTAGGCAAAATAAAATCAAGGCAAGTTATAAACCTGCCTTGATTAGTCCCAAAGAATATTCACTTGATAATTTTTACATCTTAATTTTACCACATAATAATAATAGATATTTCATGTATTTTTGCAGATTTTCGAGGTATTTTTGCAATATTTTAAGCAACTAACTTTTCTATCTTCTTTAGAGCTTCTGATCTTATATCTCGGATAGTCTCTTGGCTTTTATATCTAAATGTTTTTTCAAAGCTAATTTGTAGATCAGTACCTTTTATTTTTTCGAAGTAGTACATCTCAATAACAAACTTTTCTTGAGCTGTTAACCCTTTTAATGCTGTTTCTATCGTGCCTGTCTCAGCCTTTAACCCTTCTAATTCCTTTTCCCAGGTACTAATATTGCTGTATATGTCTTCAATATCCGGATTATTTTTGTGATTTCGTTCATCATGATAATTAATAACGGTATTCTCAACAGCACTATTAAACTCATTTGTCTTTGCACTTGGAGTATCTTTGATTGTTACGGCAGAAATTTGTAATGCTTCAATAGCCTCATCCTCATTTTCTTCATAAGTAGTCTTGGCCATATGTAACTCTTCTTTTGCTTTTTCAATTTTGATGTTTAAAACATCAATTCTTGCTTTGTTCTCTTTGTGCTGTTTTAGTAATTTTTCGATATTCAAATCTTTTCCCTCTCTTTCTTTTGTTTATATTTGTGACGCATAATTCTTAAATGGCGACTATGCTTCGACAAAATTTAAAGCAGCCTGAATGATTTCATTTACAGCAATAACGTTACAAACATAATCGGATGATATTTCTACATATGCACTCTTGCTATCCTCGCCA
>JAEZIV010000470.1 GCA_023436515.1 Bacillota bacterium | reverse complement strand
TTATTACACCTACTAGCTGATATAGGTTGTAGGAAAAGCTATCATAGTTATCAATTAAAAGAATCATTACACCAGCTCCTCTCCCGACAGCTCCAGCGCATTAATAACAGCCTGAGCCTTATTTTGGGTTTCAATAAATTCTGCTTCGGGTACACTATCTGCCACTACACCGCCCCCAGACTGTACATACACGGTGTTATTTTTTAGTACTGCAAAGCGAATGGCAATACAGGTGTCCATATTTCCGGTAAAATCAATATAGCCTATAGCCCCGCCATAAATTCCCCGCCGGTGTCCCTCAACCTCATTTATTATCTGGCAGGCACGAATTTTTGGGGCACCAGATAGGGTCCCTGCCGGAAGAAGAGCAGTAATTGCATCCAGCTGATCAAGTCCCTCTCGTAGCTGCCCAACTACCTTCGACTCAAGGTGTATAACATGGGAGAACTTTCGGATACTCAAATAATCCTTAACCTCTACAGAGCCGAACCGGCTGATTTTTCCCAGGTCATTTCTTCCTAAATCCACCAGCATATTATGCTCGGCAAGCTCCTTTTCATCCTCCAGGAGAGCTTCTATTGCACGGGCATCCTCGGCTTCACAGCTACCCCGGGGTTTTGTACCTGCTATGGGAAAGGTGGATAAATTGCCGTTTTGAAGTCTTACAAGAGTTTCGGGAGAAGCCCCTGTCAGCTCCAGCTCCTCAAATTTCAGAAAGAACATATAAGGGGAGGGATTTGTTGTTCTGAGGATACGGTATGCATTTAGCAGGCTACCTTCAAATGAAGCAGACCTTCTGTTAGAGGGAACTGCCTGAAAAATATCACCCTCATATATATAGTGCTTAACCTTATTGACAATTGCGCAGTATTCTTCCTTGCTGTGTAAGGGGGTAAACGGGGACAGCAGCTTTGAAGAGGCAGGGGAGGCTGGGACAGCAGCTTTAACTAAAGCTGTCATATTATCAAGCTCCTTGATAGCTTGCTCATAGTTAATATCCAGATTGTCTGCTTTAACATTTATTATTAAAACAATTTTTTGTCTAAAATGATCAAAGGCAATAACCTTATCAAAGAGCATCAGGTCAACATCATAGAAGTTGGCATCATCAATGCCGTTGAGCTTTAAGGTGGGCTCGCTGTACTTTATATAGTCATAGGCAAAATACCCCACAAAGCCACCTGTAAAGGGGGGCAGGTAATCCAGTCTGGGGCTTTTATAGTCCTTTAGGATTGACCTTATAGTACTATTGGGGTCGGCACTAGCCATCTGCTCGTATTCAGATTTACCCTTGACCTCCAGCAGTCCATCCTTACACTTTAGCTCAAGTATGGGGTCAAAGCCCAAAAAGGAGTAACGGCCCCACTTTTCTCCGTTTTCTACACTTTCAAGCAGGTAATACCTGCTGCTGATAGCCCTGATATTTTGCAATACCGAAATAGGCGTTTTGATATCGGCAAGGATTTCACGACTGACAGGTATCACAGTGCAGCCTTCTGCTAATATCCTTGCTTCCTCGAGACTTGGTTTATACATTTTATCTCCCTTCTACGCGCATGGCGCGTGCACGAAGTGGTGTGAAAAGCACGATGACAATCCCAGTGTTATTCTTCGCACTACCACTCCTTTAAGATTTATTTACCTACCAAAGCCAACTGCTCCTTATAGCTCTTAACTCAAGCCCACAGCATTTGACTTTACAACCTGATACAGCTAAGATGAAAATAAAAACACCCGCCCATGACTAGAAATATAAGTCAAGGACGAGTGTATAATTCACCCGCGGTGCCACCTTGTTTTGTAAGATAAATAAATCTTACACACTTAAAGAAATACAAGCATATTTCCCACATGTAACGTATGTGATACGTCGCAGAATACTCTGAAGATTTTACTCAACATTTGACTGCGCCCTCAGTGGTCCATTTGATGTACTGCGTTCTACGGGGCTCTCAGCTTCCCCCGTTCTCTGTAAGTGCACGTCTCACCGTTTTCTCCACTTCAACGGTTTATAGGAAAAGTTATTAACCTGAATAAATTTTCCTTTAGGGCAGATATTTTATTACTAATAGATTACAGCCTTAGTTGTTTTTTGTCAATATGGAAATATGACTAAAAAAACAATTGGTAAAGTCCAACTCCAATAAGCAGGATTCCTGAAATAATAGTTGCCTGATCTCCAATAAACTTAGCAGCCCAACGCCTGCCAATTGCGGCTCCCAGCGAAATTGTGGCTATACTGAAAACGATAACCGCAACTGTCAGGACCACGATGTTCACACCTGCCATGCCTGCACCGAAGCCTGTACCGAGGCAGTTAATTGCCAGAGCTGTTCCAAGGAGGATAGACTCCTTCAGAGATATATCACCTGAATAATCCCTGTCAGCTCTGCCTGGATCATCCATAACAGCTCTTAATTCACCAATGTATTGGTTTCTGTTTTGGTGATGAGTTTTGGTTTTATTTTTTTTGAGTATACAATCGATCAAGGTATACAGTCCCATTATACCTACGATAGACCCTCCTATAATACTGCCGGTATAGTCTGGAATGTAGTTTGCAAGTGTGGATCCCAACAAGCTGGATACGAGGGTGGCCAGGCCTGAGAATAATCCGATTGCAATATTTGATCTTATGGGGACATTGATTTTTCTGGCTCCGTAGGCTAGTCCAATGACCATATTATCTAGATTTGGTGCTAAACATAGTAGTAAAATAGATAGAAAGTAAACCACGTATAAAATCACCTCACTAGGTCAGTATATTGACTCAGTGAGGTGATAGTGTCTGTCCGGCTAAAAGCCTTACTTTTTATCTTTGTCCGGGGCTGGGGTATTAGCTTTATTTAGTGCCGACAATATCTTTTCGGCTGCAATTTTACGGGCATTTGCCTCACTTGTAAGCTGAAGCGCAAATAAATGAAGCTTGGTCACATAATCCTCTTCGGATATATTTTGAAGGGTGGAGGACAACTCGCTTGCTATATTCATAAAAGCTTCATCCTGTAGTTTTGAGAGCTTTTCGAAAAAAGCCTGATATTTATGCTCGTCCTTCAGATTGCTAAGAGACCCTGCAATAAGGGGTATGGGGATAATGGGCTTTAGCATGGACATTATATATAGTGTGACCAGTTGAATTCTGTCATATTTTTTATTAACAGGACGTTTTAGATACCCTTCCTTAACATAGTTGTTAACCATACTGGAGGTAATAACCTTACCTGAAGCATCTGTATCAAACAGCATCAACAACCTTTCCAGGTATGTGACAACCTGATCCATATATAAATCAATACTGGGAAACTGATTCCAGCCCTCAGTAGTATATGAGCTTAGTGCAGTGGTAAAATTTGATAGCTCTTGACTGATCTGAGTGTATTTGGCAGAATTGCCGGAATCAAGCTCTAAATTTTTATTAGCAGCTTTATCTGCACTGGCCCGATCATTATTTGATTTATTGGTATTATCGTTGCTCAAGGACGCGACCTCCTAAAAATAGTTATGTTAAGTATATCATATGGATTTAAAAAAATTCAATATGCTTGGCATTTTACTTGACACTAACCGGTTTTATGTGTAACATAGTGTTAGAAACTAGATGAAAAAGTATTAAGTACCATGTGAACTAAAATTTACTTCTGGAAATATATCCAGGTTATTTTCGGAATAAATACGGAAAGAATAATATACATAGAATTCGTCGAAACGGAAGGAGGCTTTGTCTGATGGAATTAAGCAATAAAGTGGTTACAGTATGGGGTGATTCCATATTAAAGGGTGTCGTGTTGGATGAACAGGAAGGAAAATATAAAGTACTAAAAAATAGTAGCATTAACAGTTTTGCAGAGATAACAGGCTGCTCAGTCAAGAATAAT